>JAYVDT010000515.1:0-2960 GCA_043749265.1 Rhodanobacteraceae bacterium
GACGAGGCAGTTGAAGCAGCCGCGACGAAGCACGAGTCGGAGCGCATCCGCTCGGTCACCGTTCTGGCAGCCGACAAACTTCTCCTCGCGCAGGTCGACGCCAAGCGACTGGAGCAGCGCAAAACGATAGGTGAAGACGCTCTCTCGATCTACGACCGCATCTCCCGCGCCAAGGGAACCGGCATTGCCGAAGCAATCGGGCAAAAGTGCTCGGCCTGTCAGATGATGGTGCGTCCGCAGCGCTGGAACGATCTCCGCGACCGCGACAACAACGAAATGATGACCTGCGAAAGCTGCGGCCGCCTACTCTATTACGAACCTGCGCGAGACTCGCCACAACGTAAGGTCGTTGAGTTTGAAAGTATTGCCGCCCAGATCGTGAGGGGCGGATGATCTCATCGCGCAAGCGCATCTGCGTCGATATGGATGAGGTTATGGCGGACGCAGTAGCGGAACAGTTGCTGCGCTACAACCGCGACTTTTCCGAGTCCGTCACGCTCGCCGACCTGGAAGGCAAATGGCTCTGGGACGTCGTCCATCACGAGCGTCACGCCGCTCTTGAGTCCTATTTGCGTTCCGAAGACTTCTTTGCCGTGCTCGAAGTCATGCCGGACTCGCAGCGCGTCATGCACGCCCTGCAGGACAGGTACGAGGTCTTCATCGCCACCGCCGCCATGGAAGTTCCCACGTCTTTTTTCGCAAAGTACGAGTGGCTCGGAAAACACTTTCCCTTCATTCCCGCCTCGCACATCGTCTTCTGCGGAGACAAATCTATCCTGAAGGCCGACTATCTCGTTGATGACAATCCGCGCCAACTTGCACGTTTTCACGGGGAAGGGATCCTTTACACAGCGTCGCACAATGTCAACGTAACCGGCTACCGGCGCGTGAAGAATTGGCTTGAAGTAGAAGAGCTCCTCCTGAAGTAGAAGAGCTCTTCCTGAAGTAGAAGAGTTTCTCCTGAAGTAGAAATCCTGCGCGACCGTTAGTCCTTGCCCGCAAAAGCAAGCAGGCTTCCACCGCGCCGTTTCGCGCTATACATGGCTTCATCGGCAGCCCGGCGCAGGCCATCGATGTCGTCCGCATCATCCGGCGATAATGCGATCCCTATCGAGATGCGCACGTCTACCGGATTGCCGTCAATCGAGATCGGCACGCTGGCCGCGGACATCATCGCCCCCGCAATAAAGCGCAAATGGTGCTCATCGTTCACACCGGCCAGCAGAGCAGTGAACTCATCACCACCCGTGCGTGCCAGGATATCCCGCGGGCTCATATGCCAGGAGAGACGCATCGCCAGCGCCTGCAGCAACTGGTCGCCCGCATCGTGGCCGAGCGTGTCGTTGATGGTCTTGAAGTTGTCTACGTCGATGACCAGGCAAGCAACGGTCGTCTTGTTGATCCACGCATCTTCCATGGTGGCAATCAGGCGCTCTTCAAACAGCCTGCGATTCGGGAGATCCGTCAGCGGATCATGCATTGCCATGCGTTCCGCGCGGTACAGATGCTCTTCCAGCAGCGTAAACATCATGCTGGCCGCCAGCAGGTATTGGGGCAGAACAAGCAGAACATGTTGCGGGTGGAATTCAGGGTAGTTATGAGCCAGAAGGGCCAGCATCGGATAGGTGAGGCCCCATGCTGTAAATCCAATGACGGAAGCGACGACACCCATATTCCATCGCTTCGTCGAATGGATGAGCAGGTAAGCACAGCAAAGAAAGAGCATGGTCAGGGTGCCGCTGACCATGATGCCAGGAATACGCCAGCAGAAAGGCAAGAGCAAAGCCGCACACGCCGCATAGGCAAGACTGACCACCACGAGTGCACGGCTTCGGCGCCTGCGGAAGATCAGCAAGTCCAGGCTCGGCACAAAGTACAGCGCGCCAACAGCAAAGTGCACCAAAGGCCAAGGACTTCCGATGACCAAGAGCATGGACTGCAGCAGGATCGGCAGGCCAATTTCCAGCACGACCACGCGGTCCACCGTGCGCACGGACGTTGCGGAGCAAACCAGCAGAAAGCACAAACCGCAAAGGTCAACAGCCCACAGCGCGATCAACGAAGTAAGGGTGTGGCGAATGCCAGTGGGTGCCCGGAAGGCGAGCGCAATGTAATGAACCAGAAGAAACGTCCATCCCGCAAAGCAGATATTGGTATGCACCGCCGCTCGCCGCACCAGGGGGCGAAAGGCAAAGACAAGTACTGTAAGCGCGAAAATATCTGGAAGAAGTGCGAGATCCACTGCGAATCCTCTTTTGGTTCCGGGACGTTACGCCAACTGTATCTACAAATTAGCACTTAGGGCATGGGACTTTGGTCGTACTTCATGCGGGGAACGTGTCCAAATGATGTCATGGCATAAAACCGCCCGCGACGATCCCTTCATTCACGGGCAGATTCTGGAGGATGCAGGCCTTCATCAATGAGTCAAATACGCTGGTACCCTTGCGAATATGCCTTTGATACTCGCCGCCGTCCGCACCGGCCATGACCCCGTCGGCAAGCTGCCTGAAGCCGCCTTCCACCATTGGCTGGAAGGCCAGCTCACCTGCCCCAAATGCGATGCGACCTACAATCTCGTATGCGACTACAACGCCTCGGTCGGCCGATTCTTTGAAGAAGAGTCTCGCCGCCTGATCATGCTGCTGCGCAAGGCCATCTTCCTCGGCCACGGCAACGGACACCGCGTTACTCACTTTGAAACCTCCGGCGTCGCCGTGAAGAGCTTTCCCGACGCCCAGGTTGACCCCAAAGTGGAGGAGAGACTGGAGCCCAAACCGTTCCCCCAACTCCCACGCAACCCCACCATTCATTAGCGTGGCGTGCCTTCGTTGATTCCCCCGGCGGTCACCCTCAGCGGAAACACGTAGGCTGGAGACAGTCATGGCCAAAAAGAAACTACGCATCGGCATCCTGTTCGGAGGCCGCTCCGGCGAGCACGAAGTCTCGCTGCTCTCTGC
>JAYVDT010000516.1:0-2958 GCA_043749265.1 Rhodanobacteraceae bacterium
GTGCAGGATGACCTCATGGCCGCCGACGAGCAGCGTAATCATGAGCGAGAGGCCGAGGACGAACTCAAGTGTCGGCCATAGCATCGCCATCAGGCGGACGAGGTGCAGCGAGCGGCCAATGTACTCCTGGTTGGCAGTCTCGAAGCGCGCGATCTCGGCTTCTTCCTGGGCAAAGGCCCGGATGAGGCGGGCGCCGGAGAAGTTCTCCTGCGCCTGTGCGGAGATGTCCGAGAACATAGCTTGAATCCGCTCGAAACGTTTGTGAATTCGTGCGCCGAACTGCTGCACGATGACCGAGGCAATGGGCAACGGAACAAAAGCGAACAGCGTAAGGCGCGGGCTGATGCGGATCATGAACGGAAGCGCGGCGATGGTGAAAAACACCGTGTTGAGGCTGTACATGATGGCCGGGCCGAGTAACTGGCGAACGGCGGACAGATCGTTCGTCGTGCGGGCCATGATGTCGCCCGTGCGGTGCGTCTGGTAGAAGGCCGCAGGTTGACGCTGAAGGTTGGCAAACAGATCGTTGCGGAGGTCGAACTCAATCTCGCGTGAGACGCCAATGATGACCTGGCGGGTGATGTAAAGGAACACCGCGGAGGCCGTCGCCAAGCCCAGGAGGCGCAAAGCATGAAAAAGAATTTTGTTTTGACTGACCTGGGTCTTTAGATCGTCGACCGCGTGGCCGACCACTATAGGCACCATCGCCTTGAGGGTATTGTAAAGAACCAGCGCCACGCAACCCCAGGCGAGGCTTTTCCAGTATCGCCTGAGGTAGGGTGCTAATGGGCGTAAACGATCGAGCATAGCGGTTAGATGAACCTCAACCGACTAAGGCTTCGGAGTTGTGGGAGGCGGCGGAGCGGTGGTGGGTTTCGTTGGATCGGTGGTGGGCGCAGGTGGAGCCGGTTTAGCGCCGTCCGCGGCAGGCTTGGTGCCGACTCCGGGGGCGGTCGTCGGTGTGGGTGCTGTGGCCGGGGTTGCCGGCGCGGTGCCAGCAGGCGGGGCCGGCGGTGCAGGCGGTGCCTTGGGCGCGGGCGGGTTGTCGGAGATTGCGACGAGTTCGAGATCGAAGATCAACTCAGCCTTGGCCGGGATTACGGGAGGACGGCCGGATTCGCCATATGCAAGTTCATAGGGGATGAAAAGACGACGCTTGCCACCGATGTTCATGCCTTCAAAGCCTGTATCCCAGCCCGAGATGACCTGGTGGGCGCCGTAGGGGAACGTGATGGGATCCTTGCCGATAGAGCTATCGAACTTGGTGCCGTCAACGAGGTAGCCAGTGTAGGCGACCGTGATCCACTTGCGGGGCGCGACGGGCGCACCGGATCCTACGACCGTGTCGATGTAGCGCAGGGCGTAAAGAGTCTTTGGGCAGCCGGCGATTTTGGGAACCGTAATGGGGAGTGTGGGCTGGACGTCCGTGCCGCAGGGGTCGGCAGACGCAGGCTTTGCAGCAGGCTTGGCCGTGGCGGACTTGGCGGGAGTGTGGTGAACCGCGGGCTTGGTTTGTGCAAGGGCTGGCGAGACGGCAGCAAAGAGGATGAGGGCAGACGTAAGCTTCATGATGTCGTTATGGTACATGGTCCGACTGGATAGAAGTCTAGGTGGGGGTTCGCAGCAGAAACCAGGCTCCGGCAAAAGCGAAGAGCAAGTCCGGCGACCAGGCGGCGAGCGCGGGCGGTAAGGTGTTGACGTTGCCCATAGCCTCAAACAGGCTGGAAATGCCTAGGTAGGCCACGGCAATCAGGATCGCGATGGCGAAGCCGGCTACGCCACCGCGCTTCCCTGTGATAAGCGCGAAGGGAATGGCCAATATCGCCATGACGAGTGTGATGGCCGGGTAGGCTAGTTTGCGCTGCAACTGCACGGAGAGCCGTTTGGTCTCAAAGCCGGATTCGCGTAGGTCGGAGATGTAGTCAGAGAGTTCGCCAAAGCTCATCTGCTGGGATTGCCGGTCCTCTTTCTTGAAGTATTGCGGCTGCTCGTGGATCTCCGGAAAGGTGGACAAGACAAAGGGCTGGTAGGACGCGATCGTTTCGCCTGCGAAGGTTCTGACCCAGCCGTTTTCAAACAGCCAGCGATTGACGCTGGCGTCCCACTTGGTGGAGGTGGCAAAGATGCGGCGCTGCAGGGTGAAGGTTACGGGGTCGAACTCGAAGACGGTGAGGTTTGCGAAGACGTTCCGGTCGGGATCGAAGAACTGGTAGTAGAAAATGCGGGCGGGCTCGTTGGCGCGGTGGCTGGGTGTAGTCGCGTCCGAGATAGGATTTTGGGGCAGGTTGATGGCGGCGGGGACCGGGAACGCCGCCTGTTGCGCAAAGCTCTGGCCGGAGATCCACTGGCGATCCGGACGAAGAAAGGTCTGGGCCGGGCGGCCCTTAATGACGGAGAGGAGCGCCTCCTGCCGTCGATTGGCCGTGGGGAGATAGAACTCGTCGAAGGCGAAGAGTGCGGCGCCGATGACGGCGGTAAGAACCAGCACGGGGGTCACCACGCGGTAGAGCGAGACGCCAGCGGCCTTCATGGCGGTGAACTCTGACGACCGGCTGAACGCGCCAAAGGTCACGAGCACGGCGACCAGGACGCAGAGCGGAGTTACGTTGTAGAGGATATAGGGGATCAGGTTGAGGAGGTAGTCACCGACCGTGACGAGGGGGGTCCGGTTGCGGATAATGGGGCCGATGAGCTCAAAGAACGTAAAGATCAGAAAGATGACGGAGAACGACGAGAGTACCAGCGCGAAGTTAGAACCGAACGCGCGCATGATGTAGTCGTCCAGAATGAGCGGAAAACGAATGTGCAGGATGGATCGCAGGCGCTGCGGCAACCGCGCGGAGAGATGCAGTTCCGGACGACCTTCTTTTTTGGGACGAAGCTTCGCCAGACCCTGACTCAGAGCCACGCCCAGCGACGAAAAGATGGAGAGCGCCACGCCTCCGCGAGACATCTGCT
>JAYVDT010000517.1:0-2957 GCA_043749265.1 Rhodanobacteraceae bacterium
ATCTGTAGATGATGAATGCCCGCGCTCGCAGCGACGATATCCACGATCGCATCCACAGCCCCCACTTCATGGAAGTGAATCTCGTCCACCGGCACGTTATGAATCTTCGCCTCCGACGCGCCCAGCAGTTCGAAAGCCCGGATCGCCGTCGCCTTCACCGTTCCATCCAGCTTCGCCGACTGAATCAACTGCCGAATCACCGTCAGCGACCGCCCGTGGACATGGTCATGGCTGTTTGGTTCCTCATCATGGCTATGCGGCTCATGCGTATGGGCTTGTCCGGTCTTATGCAGATGCTGTGTCTTCGGCTGATGCGTGTGCAGGTGCGAATGGCGCTGCTGCTCCACGATCGAACCCGTATCCTCCGCCAACTGCTCGCCTTCCATCACATGGACCTTGGTGCAGGAGATCCCACTCCGGTCCACCGTCTCCACGCGCAGCGAAGCCCCAAGCCCCAGCGCCGAGGTCGCATCCTGCAGCACCTTCAGTGGCACCCCGGCATCCACCAGTGCGCCTAGAAACATATCCCCCGAGATTCCGGCAAAACAATCCAGATAAGCAATCCGCATCCATTCCTCTTTTCAAAATCCTTGTCGCTGACCTGGTTATCTGGCCGCTGCAATCGCAGTAATCGGCAGCACATCGTTCATCGAGCCCGACCGATACCCCTGCATATCCAGCGTCACATATAAAAATCCAACCGCCTTCAAAGCTGCTGTCATGGCGTCGAGCACAGGAAGCTCAAGCGCCCGCGCCAGATCTTCCCGGGCAATCTCCACACGGGCCAACTCCCCGTGGTGACGAACCCGAACCTTGGCAAAACCGAGCGTATGCATCGCATCCTCCGCCCGCTCCACCTGCCCCAGATTCTCCGGAGTCACGACCCGCCCATACTCAATCCGCGACGATAAACATGCACTTGCCGGCTTGTCAGCCAACGCCAATCCAGCCTCTCGCGCCAGCGCCCGAATCTCCGCCTTCGTCAACTCCGCCGTCACCAGCGGAGCCAGCGCGCCATGCATCTTTGCAGCCTGCTGACCAGGCCTGAACTCTCCGCGGTCGTCCAGGTTCATCCCATACGCCAGTTTGTCAAAACGCATCCCTGCACGCGTTTCTTCCATCCTTGTAAACAACTCGTCTTTGCAGTGGAAGCAGCGCTGCGCATCATTTCGCTGATAATCCGGGTTCTCCAACTCCCCCGTCTTCAGGATATGGGTCGGAATCCCGTGAGTTGCGGTGAACTCCAGTGCGGCGGCCAGTTCTTTACGCGGCAACGAGGCAGAATCCGCAATGACTGCAAGCATCCGGTCACCCAGCACCCGATGTGCAACCCACGCCAGGTAAGCCGAGTCGGTGCCACCCGAGTAGGCCACAAGCAAAGATCCGCACTTAGCCAGCGTCTCTTCCAGCAGCGAAACTTTCTCCTCCAGGTTCATTCTGCAGATTCTAGGCCACCCGACTTTCTTTTTCTGATAACACTCCTTCAAATTTTGAAGCACAACCGTACGTTGGGGATGCACCGTGCTCCAACCGTCTATGATGTCACCAACATCAACCACCGCTGAAACAACACTCTTCCGTAGGAGACACTTTCATGAAGCTCGCACTTCGCAGCCTTTTTGCTCTCGCAGTTTTCACCCTCGGCACCGGCTTCACCGTCTCCGCCCAGATGAATCCCAACACCACTCCCAGGATCGCGCCCGGCACCCTCATCGAGCCGTCCAAGACCTTTGACGTCCTGCTCACCAACCTGGAGGGCGAACTGATGGGCGCGGCCAAGGCCATGCCCGCCGAGAAGTACAGCTTTGCCCCCAGCGCCGCCATCTTCGCGCCTTCACAGGCCGCTGACTTCAAGGGCGTCCGTACCTTCGCCGCCCAGCTCACACATATCGCCGAGGCCAACTACTACTATGCGGGCATGGCCAGCGGCATCAAGATGGACGCCGATCTCAAGGCCATCGACAGCCTGACCGACAAGAGCAAGGTTGTCGCCGCACTGCAGGCCTCCTTCGACTTCGCCCATAAGGCGATGGCTACCCTCACAGCCAAGAACGCTTTTGAGAGTGTCCACGAGTACGACACCCGCGCCTCGCTCGCCGGTGGCCTCGTCGCCCATGGCTTCGACCACTACGGCCAGCTGGTCGTATACCTCCGCATGAACGGCGTCATCCCGCCTGCCAGCGCCAAATAACCCTACCCCCACGTCTCGTCCTGAGACGTGGGGGTACCGGGCTTACTTCACGCCAAGATCGATCACCTGTACTGAAAACGCTGGCACAGTGTGGCTAAACTTCGCGCCCGCGTTGTTGAGCACCGTCTTCACCGGCACGATTCGCATGGGAGCCGCCAGTGTATTCGTCGCGGCCAGCCCGGACCCGGTCAGCGACACCAACGTCCCTGTCTTCGACACATTTCCCGCACCGGCCAACTCAATCGCTACCGACTGCGGTTCAGACGAAGCATTCACGAGCTTCAGGTAAACCTTCCCCGCATCCCTGGTCACCGAGTAGAAAAACCGGCTCCCTCCACCCGTGAGCGTGGAGGCCGGCACGTCCGTCCCCAGATACTCCGCGAACATGGCCTGCGCGTAGTAGCTCGGCGCACCGTAGCTGGTCATCGCGTCATAACCAATCAGGTCTGACTCCCACTGCATACCGCCGGGGTTCACATTCACAAACAAAGGCGCGTAGCTGGCCATGACGATCAGATCGCTGTTCCTCTCCATGCCCGTCATCCAGGCCGCGTCACCCAGCGCCGCGCCCATGTTCGTCGTGGGGCTACCTTCGCGCGTCGCCCACTCGCCGACGAAAATCTTCGGCCCGTTGCGGTCGATAGCGTCATAGTGCTTGACGTCCGCGAAGAATTCGTCCGCACGCAGGTAGTAATGGTCGTCCAGAACATCCGGTTTCATGCGCTTCAGTGGCGCGGTAGCGATCAGTTCCAACTGCGGATACTTC
>JAYVDT010000518.1:0-2956 GCA_043749265.1 Rhodanobacteraceae bacterium
ACGTTTCCGGTTCGGGCACAAGAATCAGCGTCTCAGGTTCAGCTTCTCAGTGGGAAGCTGCGCTCGCAATCGAACTGCATCTGTATCAGGTGGGTGGGGCTCTTTATTTTGCGAACGCGAGTCAACCTTCGCTTCCCATCGGCGTCGCGCCGCTGTTCTCCGCAATCGACGGACTCGATAATCTGCCGGCAAGCTCCGTCGTTGCAACAATGCTTGTCGATTCCAGGGGAATAGCTAAAAGTTCAGCTATGAACTTTCCGGCGTTGGTGGGAATGGTCGATGCTAACGCAATGCCGATTTTGAGCTTTACGGGGACGTCAACGACGGATGGTCTTTCTGCAAGTCAACTGGCCGAGTACTCCTTGCTGTTTCGCCAGGCCGCCGCTCAGGGGATCACGACGCTGGTTTCGACCACGGCTGGCAACTTTCCCGGAGCGCTTGGGTGGGTTACGGCAGTCGCGCTTCCGGGCGATGCAGTATCGAAGGCAGCTTGGATGGGCGTGCGACCTGACTGGCAGATGGCGCCAGGGCTTCCCGATGATGCCCTGCGAGTGACACCAGATTTGACCGCCTCATCAATGGACCAGTTGGCCAGAACGCTTGCTACCATCGCTGGTGGTAATCGACTTGGAAACATTAATGAAACTCTTTACAGGTTGGCTCCCACTCCTGATCTTTTCCGCCAACCTGATTCTGCACCGGTTGGGACTTGGGAGTCCGCTACCGGACTAGGACTGGTGAACCCCGAGAGGCTTGCGTCTGCTTATCCACGTGGATCTGGATCGAGCACTGTTGCTTTGTCTGTCTCAAGCAACGTGTCTATCCACGGGCAGCCCGTAAGCCTCTCTGCAAGCATTACGGCTGGCACGGCAGGCGCAACGCCGACGGGTACGATCTCGTTCGCAACAACGAGCGGTAAGACTCTTGCAAATATCGCACTGGTGACAAACTCGGCTGTCTACACGACGAATGCTTTTGATGGCGGCATCTACAACATCGTCGCGGTTTACTCGGGCGACAGCACGTATGCGTCATCGCAAAGCGCAGCCACGCAGTTGTCCGTGCAGCCGGAGCCATCGATACTTAGCGTATCGGTCGGTGGCCAAACGGCAGTGGGGAGTACGTTCAATGTGGTTGTCACGGACTCGGTAAGCTATGGAGTTCCCACAGGCCAGATCAATGCTTCCATTACGGGTACGGGATCGAATTATCTGGGGACTCTAAGCCCCCTCAGCAGCACGAGTTCAAGTGCGACACTCAACATTCCGGCGGGTGCGCCCGGCACCATCAACCTTGCGATCACCTGCACGAGTAACGCCAACTATAGCTGCCTGACGCCGTACACGACGACCGTAACGATCTCGAAAGCGACCCCGACGCTCGCTATCTCTTATTCACCGAATCCCGCAATTTCTGGCGGCAGCATCATCCTGAATGCTGTCGTGAGCGGAGCAGGGGTTACGCCGACGCCATCCGGCATGGTTCGGTTCTTCGATAATGGCACGCTGCTAAGCACTTCGGCGCTGACCAATGGCAGCACGACCGCGACTGCGACCGCGCCGAACACGAACAGCCATTCGATAACGGCAACTTATGACGGCGACAGCTACTATCTCAGCGTCAGCACCACTGCCGGGTCCAGCACGAGCAGTCCGATCGGGACTTCGACTTCGATCAATTCGTCTGCAAGCGTGATCACCCTTGGCCAGAGCATCACTCTCAGTTCCACGGTAACGCCGACGCGCACGGGTCCCGGAGGCGTGAGCGGCTACGTGCAGTTCTTCGACGGGACAGTTCTTCTTGGGACTGCGAGCGTGGTTTCGAGCAACGCAACCTTGTCGACTTCTGCTCTTTCCGGCACGGTCAGCCATTCGATAACGGCCGTCTACTCCGGGGACTCCTACTACTCTCCCAGCACGTCGCCAACGATCACGGTCGGCAAAACATCGGTGCAGGTCGCAACGACGACTGCGTTGACGTCTTCGGCTACGGTTATTGTAGTGGGACAGAGCATCACCTTTAGCGCGAACATTGTTTCCGGGAGTGCCTCTACATTTAGCCCGACGGGTACGGTCCAGTTCCTTGATGGCACTACTGCTCTAGGGACCGTAGGCGTGTCTTCAAACCTGGCGGCCTACTCCACGGCTCTCCTTTCCGGGACGGTCAGTCACATTATTACGGCGGTCTACTCCGGAGATGCGAACTTCAGCGGGAGCACATCACCTGCTTTAGTCATAGGGAAGGCCGTTGCGCTTCTGCCAACGACAGCAACATTGACCTCGTCAGCCGTGAGCATCAGTGCGGGGGAGAGTATCACGCTCAGGGCAACGCTCATCGCATCCGGCGCCGGTCCAGCAAATCCCATGGGGACCTTTCAGTTCTTTGATGGAACCTTTGTGCTGGGTTCAGCAGCGGTGACTGGGAATGCCGCTTTCCTAACGACCTCGAGCCTAACGTCGCTGGGCAGTCACACGATCACGGTAGGGTATTCCGGCGATGCGGTCTTTGCAGCCAGTTTGTCTACTGGACTCACAGTTATGGTGAGCTCCGGGCCGACCTCCAGCGTCACCCTTACGTCGAGCGTGCCGAATGCCCTGGCGGGTCAGGATGTGGTGCTGACGGCGCTGGTTGCGGGGTCCAACGGCGCTGGGATCACTCCTGGGGGAAGCGTCTCATTTTACGCGACCGGGGTGACGCCTCGACTGCTTGGGACTGTGCAGGTTGGAGCGGCTGGCCAAGGTTTATCACAAGCAGTTCTCTCGACCACTGGTCTTCCAAGCGGATTTCTGACCGTCTACGCGTTTTATAGTGGCGATGCGAGCTTTGCTTCCGCTTCTTCCAACCTCATATCGCTCACGATTGCGGATTACAACCTCATTTTTAATCCGCCGAGCCTGACGCTTACTCGCGGTCAAAGCGGTCAGTCGACCGTAACGGTGGGCCTGGTTGGTGGTTT
>JAYVDT010000519.1:0-2955 GCA_043749265.1 Rhodanobacteraceae bacterium
TTGTTGGGCGTGGATGGTTGGGGCGGTCAGCGTGAGGATGGCAATTGCGAGGATTTTGCTGAACATGGGGCCTCTGAGTAAAGGGCTTTGCGGAAGTGGGAGAATTGTAGCTCGTAACGAAACCCAGGTCTCAGAAACGAGACCTGGGGCACCCGATTCTAGGCCGCTACTTGGTGAGGGTTAGGGGCTTGGTGATGTCGTCGAGGTAAGCCGGGGCGGCCTCTACGCGAACCAGGGATGGGTAGCGTTCGCCGTCGTGGTAGTCGATGTCTACGTTGGTGAGGTAGGACTCGGACTGGGTGATGAGGTGGATGGGGGCCTGGTCGGTCTTGGCTTTGCCGATAGCTTCAAGGAGGCTTTCGGAGGAATAGATGCGGCCGTTGACGCCGATAATCTTCTGGCCGGGAGCCACCTTGGATTTATCAGATGGGCCGTTCCAGCGGACGTCGTAGATGAGACCTTCTGCGTTGACGCGCAGGCCGAGCGAAAACCAGACATCGGTGCCAGCGCTGCGGCGTCCGCCTGCACGGACCATGGTGGTTTCGCTGGCGTTGGGTTTGTCGGTGTAGACGAGCTTGTAGCCGCCCTGCTCGATACCCGCAACATCCGCGCGTGGGTTGAGTTTGTCTACGCGGTCGTGGAGGAATGTGGCCCAGTCATATTTGACAATCTGGTTGAGATCGGCGACGAGCTCTTCGCGGGTGTAAGTGACGATGAGCGGGCCGGTGTTGCCCCCTTTGCCCAGGAAGATATGCTCAAAGTCGTTGAGTGATTTTTGGTTGTTGGTGAGCTTGCGGATGAGGGTGTCGGCGTCGAGCCAGAGGAGTTCGCCTTCCTGGTAGTAGTCCTGGCCGCGCTTCCAATTGGCCCAGGCAGGGTTGCCGCCGCGCAGGATGCTGGCGGCGATGGCGGTGTCTTCGGTCGAACGCCACTCGCGGCCGGGCTTGGAGTTCAGGTTGGCGGCGGAGAGGGCGAGAAGATCGCGGTACTGCGCCTGCGACTTGAGGCCGGAGCGGGCGGCGAGGACGTTGCCGAGGTACTGGGTCATGCCCTCGTAGACCCAGAGGAGGGAGCCTTCCTGCATCTTGTGGAAGTCAGTCTGGTAGAGGTTGAAGGGGCGACGATATTTGCCGTTCCAGGAGTGGGTGAACTCGTGGGCGAGCAGGTCAGCTTCGGCTAACTGGTGGTCGTCATCGGCGAAACCTTTTTCTCCCACGCCGTTGTCGGAAGATTGGCCGTGCTCGAGGCCTTCGCCGCCGGCGAGGTCGGAGAGGGTGAGGAGGAAGTGGTACTGGTCGTAATGGTGCGAGTCATACATGGCGCCGGCTTCGCGGACGAGGTTGTTGAGCTCGGTGAGGAGAGCGGGGCGGAGCTTGGAGTCTTCGGGCTCGTCAGAGACGACGTCGATGAAGTGGGCTGGCTTTACTTCAGGCGCGAGGGCGAACTCGTGAAAGTACTGGCCGGAGATGATGGGGGAGTCCTGGAGCTGCTCGACGTTGGTGGCGGCGAAGTGAATTGTTCCGCCCGCGGGGTGCTGGGGATCGTAGGGGCTGATGGGGAGGAGGGCGGTGCCGATGCCCCAGCCGGAAGGGACGGTGACGCTGGGCTGGATGGCGATGTCGCGGACGGGAATATTGGCGGGGTAAAGGAGGAGCTTCTCCCACTCGAGGACGGCCATCTTGTCTGTGACGCGGCTAAGGACGATGCAGTCCAGGTGAGCGTGGATGGAGGTGACGCCTTTGGGGACGGTGACGTGGAACTGATAGAGGTCGGCATCGTCGCGGCGCCAGGGGAGGACGAGCTTTTCGCCGGTGGGGCCAACTGCGGTGAAGACTACGCCGGTGATGTCGTCCACGGGCCCGGTGGGGCGGTGGTTGCCGGGGATCCATTGCGGAGTGGTGAAGGCGGCGGGACCGGGCTTGACGGGGAATTCGACCTCGGCGTGGTAGAGCTTGCGGGAGGCGTCGGTGAGGTCGGCGGTGATCTGGATGGGAGTCCTCTGGGCGATTGCGGAGGAAGCAAGGAAGGCCGAGGCGGCTAAGGTGAGGAAGGCTTTCTGCATTTGGGAGAAGGCTCTTTCGTGGTGCTGAATTTTTCGGTGTGGTGAGCAGACGTGCGGGGTAGTGTGGGAGTTTCGTTAGGGAAGGATTTGTGGTGGCCCCGCTTATCGCACGGAAACTATGCGATGAGCGGGGCACCAATATGTTTCAGGAATTTATTGGTGGGGGATCAGGCCTTCGATGGGTGGGAGCACGGCTTCGATCGCCTGAATGACGGCCGGATCCGTGGGGAGCGTGTCCGGGGCGAAGCGGGCGACGACCTGGCCCTTGCGATTGACGAGAAATTTTTCGAAGTTCCAGGTGAGTTCGGGGGCGTCGTGGACGGTGAGGCCGTAGCCGCGGAGCTTGTCTTTGAAGCCGGGGTCGGCGACGCGGGCGACGGGCTGCGCGTTGGTGAGGGTCTTGTAGATGGGAGACTTTTCGGGTCCGGTGACGACGACTTTCTCAAACATGGGAAATGTGACGCTATAAGAGGTTTCACAGAAGGTGGCGATCTCTGCGTTGGAACCGGGTTCCTGGTTGGCGAAGTCGTTAGCGGGGAAGCCGAGTATTTCGAAGCCGCAGTGCTTATAGGTGGTGTAAAGCTTTTCCAGGCCTTCGTACTGGGGTGTGAGGCCACACTTTGAAGCGGTGTTGACGATGAGAAGGACTTGCCCCTTGTAGGGGGCAAGGGTCGTAGGCTCGCCTGCGATAGTGTTTACGGGAATTTCGAAGAGGCTGGACATATATTGAAGATAAATGAGCGGGTGGAAGGAATCTCCAATGGCGGTGAAATGGCCGTCGTTGGCGGAACTTGACAGGTGTAGTCTCTATGAAGACATGGCGATTCAGGACAGAATTTTTGGTAAGCCTCTCGCGACGAGCGAGGAACGGGCTGAGCACATTGGAGTATCCG
>JAYVDT010000520.1:0-2952 GCA_043749265.1 Rhodanobacteraceae bacterium
CCGCGGATAGGAAGGGTTGGCGTAGAGCAAATAAATCTGCCGCGGCGACTTTTTGTATTGATGCTCAAGATTTTTCAAAACTTTGCGCAGAACCGGAGCCAGAAACGGGTGGTAAAGGTAAAGGACCAGGGGGGTCTGCGGGTAGATAACTGTCGCGGCGTCGTCTTGCACAATGGTAACGATGGGCTTCGCCGCGGTATTCATCCTCGCGACGCGGCACAGGTCTTCGTAAAGCTCGACCCCCAGGATGCGTTCAAACGGATACTGGGCGGCAACCAGCAGGGCTCGACCCTTGCCGCAGCCCAGGTCGACGAAGGTGTACTCGCTGAGCGTCTCTGGCGCGCCCGGTAGCCGCTCAATCGCCTGCATGAGCGATGACGGCGAGATGGCGTAATACGCCGTCGTGTACAGGTCGGGATTCGTGATCGTCAGCGGCGCCGTGGCGAGTTGATCGCCCGGGATAAAACCGCTGGTATCCGCCGCGTTTGCGAGGTCGAAGGGATGGGCAAAATCCGCTGCACCACCCGGTCGCTCCGTGGGTGCGGGCTGATTGCGAAACCTCGCACGCAGAGTCCGGTAGAAACCGAGCAACAGGCTGCGGGCCCCATCATTGTCGTACCGGTGCAGCAGGCGATGAAGGAGGGGCATGGGACCTCGCTTTAATTACCGCGAAAGCTATGAATAAGACGTCGATCACGTTTGGAGGGACGTCCGGCGGGGGCGGGCTCGAAGAATTCAGGGTTAAGCTTGCGGGCTTCTGCGGCCTGCTGGCGCTTGATCTTGCTTTCGTCGGTCTCGCGATAGAGCGTCTGGGCGACCGCGGCGGGGCCCCGCATCTCGCTCAGAATCAATACTTCCACCTCGTAGTCGCCCGCTTCGGACTTGACCTGCAGCATGTCGCCCATACGGACTTCACGGGCTGACTTTGCCGGATGGCCATTCGAAAGAATGCGGTTCAGGTCGCAGGCCTTGGATGCAAGAGCACGGGTTTTGAAGAAGCGTGCTGCCCAAAGCCACTTGTCTATGCGGGTACCGGTCATAAATTCTATTTTCCTACGAATCAGCATGGAGAATGGAAAGGTGAAGAAAATCAAGCTGAGAGTCACCGCGCCGACGACGACGCCGGGGTACGAAAACGAAAACGGCCAGGTAGTCGTCGGCGATACAGGCTTCTCTTCCGAGAGCCGTGGCGGCCAGCGCGTCTACCGTCTGCGCTGCCGGCAATGCGGGCTGGTGTACGGGGCCAACGGAATCGACGTGGAGAAGCGCCTGTGCCCAGGCCACCAGGGCGGGGTCAAAGGCGAGCGCCTGCGCGAGCTCGGCCCCGGCTTGTTCGACCTGCTGGAAGCCTGAACCCGCTTAAGCAAAGGCAAGACGAAGAATAGAATCGGAAAAGGACGGGAAAACCGGAAGAAGCGGGATGGCCAAAAACCTGCTTTTCCACATCATTCCAAGTTCCATTTCAAAGGAAACGCTGAGCGCCTTCAACGATCCCGCTTTTCTTCCGCTCTCATCCACATTTAGACCTTTTCATTGAACGTCACGAACCCCATACTGAGTCTTTTCGCAAAAACCGTGCGTCTAAGGTTTATGGTATTCTGTGATTCGCTGGGGACGTGCGCCTTCGAATGCCGGACTTTGCAGTTTGGGTGACCATGCAGCATGAAGTCAATCGGCTTGCCAACGCGGTCTTTACCGCACCCTGTTCCTGCGACCAACGAAACAGCCAAGGGAAGAGTCTTGCCCCGCTGGGTCGGGCTGAATCGCCGCATGGGTGGCGTTCCAAATATACCCAGAAAATTTTGCAGGAGTGCGCATAACCGTGGCCGAAGAGCTGGATAAGTACGAAGACGACATCGTTGAAGTAGGTAAGGAAAAGGGCTATCTCACGTTCGGCGAGGTTAATGACCTGCTGCCCGGAGATATCACATCGCCGGACGACCTCGACGACCTGCTGACTACCATCAATACGCAAGGCATTGAACTCGGTGGCGATGACCGCGAAGGGCGTGGTCGCGACAAGTACGAGCCCGAGGCCGGCGAAGAGAGCGAAGACGTCGAACTCGACCTTTCGCCCGGAACACTCGAAAAAACCAACGACCCCGTCCGCATGTACCTGCGCGAGATGGGCACCGTGCCACTGCTCACCCGCGAGGGCGAAGTGGAGATCGCCAAGCGCATTGAGCGTGGCCAGATCCGCGTCATGAAGGCCATCTCGCGTTCGCCGATCGTCATCCGCGAGATCGTCGGCCTGGGGGAAGACCTGCGCCGCGGCGTTCGCAACATTAAAGAAGTCGTTACCTTCGACGAAGAAGAGCTTACCGAAGAGATTCTACAAAGCCGCGTCCGCGCCACCGTTGCGCGCATCGACGTCATCGTCAAACACCAAAAGAAGGTCGCCGTCCTCGAGGAGAAGCTGGAACAGGCCTCCAGCGGCACCGGCAAAGATGCCAAGGCCAAGGTGAAGGAGCAGCGCAAGATTCGCTGGCTGCTGGGTCGCGAGCACGTTTACATCAATCGCGTCGTGCGCGAGCTGAAGTACACCAACGCCGAGAAGAAACGGCTGCTCGACAAGGTCAACAAGACAGTCGACGCGATGCGTACGCTTGAGCGCCAGATCAAATCGCTCGACGCCAAGTTTGAGGCCTCGAAGTCCGAAGAGCTGAAAAAGGAATACAGGCGCCAGCAGAAGAACTGCAAACTGGATCTTGAGCGTGTCGAACAGGATGCCGGCATCTCCCTCATCGACCTGAAGCGCACGCAGCGCGAGATGATCCAGGGCGACATGGACGCCGAGAAGGCCAAGCGCGAGCTGATAGAAGCCAACCTTCGCCTCGTCGTTTCGATTGCGAAAAAGTATACCAATCGCGGTCTGCAGTTCCTCGACCTGATCCAGGAAGGGAACATCGGCTTGATGAAGGCTGTGGACAAGTTCGAATACCGCCGCGGCTA
>JAYVDT010000521.1:0-2952 GCA_043749265.1 Rhodanobacteraceae bacterium
CCTCGCACGTTTGGCGAGCAACAGCGCAAGGTTTTTTCACGCGCTGAGCTCGCACGGTGGTCCCCCGAATTACGCAAGCAGAAGCCGCTGAAGGTGCTGAAACAGGCAATGCATGGGCGCGTGCCGGCACTTGCATCCATCAAATATGCGCGGATGCAGGCTTCGGCGTTCGGTTTCTTTCGCGGGGCCGTGCCGATTATGGCGTACGACCTTTCGCTGATGGGCTCGAGCGGGATTGTGACGCAGCTCTGTGGCGATGCCCATGTGCAGAACCTGGGCGCGTACAGCGATCAGAATGGCCGGCTTACGTTCGACATCAACGACTTTGACGAGACAATCCGCGGGCCGTTTGAGTGGGATGTGAAACGCATGGCGACATCGATTCTGCTGGCTGGACAAGGCGCGAAGATAAAGAACAGCGTATGCACCGAAGCCGCAGAGATCTTTCTTCAGCAGTATTGCGACCTGGTGCGGCAGTTAGCGCATATGCCGGTGCTTGCGGTAGCTCGGTTCCAGGTGCATCGACTGCAGAGCATTGCGCCGATCTCGCGGATCCTGGCGCAGGCTGAGCATGCAACGCCAATGGCCTCGCTGAAGAAGCTGACGGAGAAGACGAAGGATGGGCAGCGTTTTAAAGATCTTCCGCCGCTGCTGAGACGATTGACGGGCAAGCATGCCGCGGATGTGCTGGGCTCGCTGGTTCCATATGCGAAGAGCCTGCTGCCGGAGCGTCAGCATTTTCTGGAACAGTTCCGGCCGATCGACGTGGCATTCAAGGTGGTTGGGACCGGGTCGGTGGGGCTGCGCGCTTACTGTGTTTATCTGGAAGGAAATCGAGAGACGCAGGGTGGGTCCGATCCGCTGTTTCTGCAGATGAAGGAAGAGGTACCCAGCGCTTACATAGGCTATCTGCCGCAGTTGCAAGTGACGGCCTTGCATCAGGGGCAGCGCGTGGCAGATGGACAGCGTGCGATGCAGTTAGGATCTGACCCGCTGCTGGGCTGGACGCATCTGGAAGGGCGCGATTACCTGGTGCGGCAGCTTAGCGACCACAAGGCTTCGATTGATATCACGAAGATGAGGGCAAGGGACCTCGAGCAATATAGCGCAGTCTGCGGAGAGATGCTTGCGCGTGGACATGCGCGGGCCGGGTCCGCAAGAGAGATTGCCGGGTATCTGGGTGCGGGCAAGCGCTTTCGGATGGCGATTCTGGACTTCGCCCGGTCCTATACGAACCAGACTATTGCGGACTGGAAAGAGCTTTGTCGGGAGGGTGGGAAGTAGAGGCAGATTCCTCCACTGCGCTTCGGAGCGAGAACAAAGGGAAACCGGCGGGTTGATCTCGATAGTTTGAGATCGACCCGCCGGTTTTTCGTGCTGTAACTGGTTAGAAGGTAGTGCTGACCGTCAGGCGGAATGTCTTGCGCGGTTCGCGTAGGAAATAATTTGCGCCGTAGAACTGGACTGCCTGCTGATAGCTGTACTGGCCGGCTCCGCTGTTGGGGAAGTAGCTGCGGAAGGTGGCGCTGTCCACCGCAAGCTGCTGCGGCAGATTCTTGTACAGGCGGAGCGGGTTGTAAGCGTAGTAGATGCGGAAGGGTGCGTTGACGATGGGCAGGATGACCTGAAGCTCGGCACCGTTGGACATACGCGGAACGTAGTTTGAACCGGGCACGGTGCTGAGATATTGGCCGAAGTGCACCTGCTGTCCGCCGAAGCAGGCCCCGTTGACGAACGTGGGACAGCCGTAGCTCGGACTGTTGACGGTGGTGAGGCCGGCTGCTGATTGCTTGAGCTGCGAGTCCTGCAGGTTGAACGTCATGCCGAAGTCAGTGAACAGGGCGAAGGTGACCTGGCTGACGATCGGGATGCGGTACTCCAGGTTCGAGGTGAGCTGGGTGTCGCCGCCGATCGAGACCAGGCGATAGATCGGGAGCGGGATTTGAATGTTGCCGAGCTGCGGATTGGTTGGATCGCGCGGAACGAGGGAGCCATCCGGATTGGTCAGATTGAACTGCTGACGCTGGGGGATGAAGACGTAAGGGGATGAGGCGCGGATATCGAAGCCGCGGACGTCCGACTCACCGCCACCATAAATACGGCTGGTGGGCGGTGCGACTTCTCCGCCGAAGCCGGCGACGTGTGCGAGCTGAACGCGCATGCCCAGCACGTTATGACCTTCGCGATTGACTTTGAGACCCTTCATCGGCCAGAACTGGCGGTAGGCGATGGCAGGCGAATAGTACTTGACGTTTCCGCCCGCGCCTGCGATCTGGACCTGGACGTTCAAGTCCTTGCCGTTATGCGGGCCCTGCGCACGATCCAGAGAGGACAACGTGAACGTGGGCGTGATGATGGAGGAGATGATGCCGTTGAGCTGGTTTTGACCTGCAACGCCGGAACGGAAGGCAAGCGACTGGAAGACGTTGCGCGTGTTGTCGTTGAAAGTGGTGATGGAGGAACGCGAGAGTGAAAACGAAGTTCCGACGCGGGCGACGCCCTTGGAGGCAAAGAAGTGGCGTAGCGGCTCAGACGCTGAGACGGTAAGACCGGTGGTGGACTGGTTGTAGTTTGTGAACTGTGAGGTCTGGGCGGCCGTGAAGTTGGCTGCCTGTCCCGCGGTCGCGCCGTAGCTCTTGGCGGGGTTGTAGTCGTACTTCTGGGTAAAGACCTGGACGCCGAGCGAGATGGGCTTGTTGCGCAGATAAGGCTCGGTGAAGCCGAGGCTCAGGTTTCGCGAAAGATCGCCGACGTTGGCCTGAACGGAGAGGGTTTCGCCGAGCCCGAGAAAGTTGTTGGTCTCGTAGTTGAGGCCGATGAAGGAACCGGAAAGGCCGGAGAGACCACCGTTGAGACCGATGGAGTTCTTACCCTTTTCCTTGAGCTTGATAAGGAGATCGACGGTGCCGTCGTCCGCGTTCTGGCGGGTTTCGATGTCCTGCTCGGCCTTGA
>JAYVDT010000522.1:0-2946 GCA_043749265.1 Rhodanobacteraceae bacterium
GTGCGTGTTGCGGGTTAGTTGAGGGTTTCCATCAGCTTGTTCACGGTGCGGTTAAGGTCTTTGTCCTGGCGGCGCTGCTCGTCGATTTTGGAGATGGAGTGCATGACGGTGGTGTGGTGCTTGCCTCCGAACTGGCGGCCGATTTCGGGGAGGCTGGCTTCGGTCATCTGCTTGGCGAGGTACATTGCGATCTGGCGCGGGACTACGATCTGGCGAGAGTTGTTCTTCTGCTTGAGCTCGGGAACGCGCATGCCGAAGTGCTCGGCCACGGTGCGCTGGATGGCTTCGATGGTGATCTTGCGGACCTGGGTGTCGATGAATTGCTTGAGACACTGCTGGGCCACGACGAGCGAACACTCGACACCGTGATGGGAGCACCAGGCGATGACGCGGATGAGGGCGCCCTCGAGCTCGCGGATGTTGGTGCGGACGTTGGAGGCGATGAAGAGAGCCACGTCGGTGGGTATGGTGGTGTGCTCGGATTGCGCTTTACGCTGGAGGATTGCGATTTTAGTCTCGAGATCGGGTGGCTGGATGTCGGCGATGAGGCCCCATTCGAAGCGGCTGCGGAGACGGTCTTCGATGTCGCCGAGTTCTTTGGGGGGGCGGTCGCTGGCGAGGACGATCTGCTTGGATTCTTCGTGAAGCGCATTGAAGGTGTGGAAGAACTCCTCCTGCATGCGCTCTTTGCCGGCGAGGAACTGGACGTCGTCGACGAGGAGGACGTCGACGGAGCGGAACTTGTCGCGGAAGCTGGTCATCTTGTTGTAGCGGAGTGAGTCGATGAGCTCGTTGACGAATTTTTCTCCGGAGACGTAACTGATTGCTGCGTGGGGCATGCGGCGCTTCACTTCATGGCCGATGGCGTGCATGAGATGGGTTTTGCCCATGCCGACTCCTCCGTAAAGGAAGAGCGGATTGTAGACCTTGGAGGGATTTTCTGCGACTTTCTGGGCGGCTTTGAGTGCGAATTCGTTGCCTGGGCCAGCGACGAAGCCATCGAATTGGTAACGTGGGTTGAGCTGGGAGGCGGTGCTCCAGTCAAAGCTGCCCTGCTCGCGGGTGGTGCCTGCGGGGGCGAGGGGTTTGGTGCCGGGGGATCCGTTAATTTTGGGAGCGTTGGCGGAGTGGGTGGGCAGGGGAGCAAAGCCTCCATCGTCGCGGAGGCGGGGCGCGGCGGGGTCCTGCTGGGGGGTTTCGAAGAGGACCTGATCAAGCTGGAGGTCGAGTTTTTCGATGGCCTCTTCAATGAGTTGTCCGTACTTTTCGCCGATGTGTTCGAACTGGGCTGACGGGATGCGCACGTACAGGGTTTTGTCGACAACGCGGGCAAAACGCGTTGGCTTGAGCCAGGTTTCGAAGGACTGGCGGTTAATTTTTTTCTCAAGTGCGCCGAGGATTCTTAGCCACTGATTAAACACGGCTGCGGCCGTAGGGACGAATGACATGCCTGGTAATTCCTTCTCTTGTTTGTTGTGTGTTACGAACCCATGGTTCCGGTCCGGGAGAGGCACCGAGGTACGAATCGCTTTCTAAAAGTGGGAAGCGAAAAAAGCAAATAGATTTCCCAAGCCCCAAAACTGGGGTTTCGAATAGGACATAAAAGTTGCCCGGAAGCATCTCGATTCGCAGCGATGTTCCGTTGTGAATAGGAGAGGAAAAAACGGTACTGGTCAAGCGCGAAGTTTAGATAAAAACAGGGTGCAATTCCGCACGGACTTAATGAACGGATTCGATAGTAGCACGGAAAACACAGGGGATTTCAAGCCCCTGCCGCGCATTTTTTGATTTGCACCGTTCATGGTGAAAGGTTGAAAGGGTTGCCAAGCCCTGTTGGAAAGTCTGGTCCATTCTTCCTTCAAGTCCGGTCCATTCCTCCTTCGGAATATGGCTTTCAAAACCCCTGGCTGGCGGTCAGCGGTGAAGGTTTGAGGGAGTGGGGGGCTTTGCGGATGGACTTCGCATAGGTCTGCGCGGAGAGCGGCTAGGGGTTGCGGCGGGGTGGAGTGGGGAAGTTTCTTTCCCGTTTTCCACCTTGATCGGGTATAGTTAGGTTTGTCACGCCAGCCTAGTCCCGTGCCCTGGTGGCACGCCCGGCAAGTTTCTCCAGTCGGATCGCTCGACTTCAGCCGGACAGGCCCGCTTCGACACACCTTCGAGTTTTGATTCAGGAGTTAGTCTTATGCCAAAGCGTACCTTTCAGCCCAATCGCCGCCATCGCGCCAAGACCCATGGTTTTCTTTCCCGCATGAAGACCAAGGCGGGTGCTGCTGTGCTCAACCGTCGCCGTGCGAAGGGCCGGCACAAGATTGCTGTCTCCGCTGGATTCCGCGACTAGCCAAGTCGGCCAGCAACGGATTGAGATCCACGCGAGACCCCGAACCCACGCCAAGCGCGTGGGTTCTTTTCGTTGGGGTGGGTCTCAGGACGTGAGCCGGGCTCAAGGGGGACCATGTCGTGGGTGGCGCAGAGTTCCTGCTGCTGTAGAGTGACGCTTATGAGCGAGGCTAGCGAGTTTAACGAGTCTGACCAGGGTTTGGTGGGCCAGTCGGTTGCTATTTCATTGCGTGCCGAGGCTGCGGCGCTGCCGGAGCTTTGGAGCCCGCGGGTGTTGGCGCGGGTGAATGATCAATACCTGAAGGTGGCCCGGGTGCAGGGTGAGTTTCCCTGGCATGCGCATGAGGCGGAGGATGAGTTGTTCCTGGTGCTGAAGGGCGAGTTGACGATTGGGCGAGCGGAGGCGGATGGGGGGTCTGTGAGGGTCCGGGAGGGTGAGGTGTTTGTAGTGCCGCGAGGGGTTCGGCACAATACCTCGGCGGTAGAGGAGACCTGGATTGCGTTGGTGGAGACGGTGACTACGAAGCATACCGGCGGTGAGATTACAGTGATGACCCGGAGTGTGGCGGAACAGTTGGGTGAGCGATAAGCTGCAAGTTTCGGTGGGCG
>JAYVDT010000523.1:0-9738 GCA_043749265.1 Rhodanobacteraceae bacterium
TGACGCTGATGCGCGTCATCATAACCAGCGAAGCAATCGCCGCAGTTGTGGTTCCTACAAGGATGAGCAGCCATTGCGCCGATGGCACTCCCGAGACCAAAGGGGAGAAGCGAATGAGCAGGAAACCTCCGAGATTGATGATCCCGGCATGAAGGAGGGCGGAGACTGGTGTGGGCGCTTCCATGACCTGTATGAGCCAGCCATGAAGCGGGAGTTGCGCGCATTTAACACAGGCCGCCAATGCCAGGCAGATTGCTGCAGCTCGAATCCCTTGCGATGGTTGCTTGTGCAAAGCGTCTAGCACTCTGTCGATTTCAAGCGTGCCGCAGGATCGGAAGATCAGCACGCTGGCGACGATCATGCACAGATCGCCGATCCGACTCGCAAGAAACTTTTTGTGCGCGGCGATGATCGCCGGTTGCCGATCCGAGTAAAGGGTTAAAAGCTCGTGCAGTGAAAGACTTGTGGCAATCCAGAAAGCGGTAAGTACCGCTAAATTATTTGTGGTGATGATCACGCAGACGCAGGCAAGCGTGAGCATAAGGAATCGCAAGTAGTGCCGCTGCACCTTTGAACCGCTCAGATACTGCTCAGAAAAACTGGTGATTACGTAACCCACGAAAGCGACCAAAATTAAAATGACCGAACTGGCTGCGTCAGCGTGAAGGCTTAGACTGGCAAAACGACCGCCAAAAAGAACCGGTATCGAAAATCCGTTGGAAACCAGCAAAGCCTTAAGGGCAAGGCAGAGCCCCGATAAGGTGGCCAGGAAAAGAACGAATCCTGAAGATAGCCGGCACCACCGCCAGGCTTGCTCAATGCTTATAAGGTGTTTAGAGCCGCTAAGGACAGCAGCAGTAACAAACGTAAATGGGACCGCAATTAGTAGTAGCTCGCGCCCGGCGGTGAAGAGAGGCTGTAGAAAAACCATAGCTATAATGTCGCTTACGGTTAGAGTTCTGTAAAATGCATAATGTGTATGCGTATATTCTATAAAAAAGAACGATGAAAAATCTCAATTACCACCACCTGCACCATTTTTGGGCAGTAGCTAAAAATGGCAGTCTTACCCGCGCGGCGGGGCTGTTGCGTGTGTCGCAATCTGCGCTCTCAACACAGATCCAACTTCTGGAGGCGGATTTAGGGCATCCACTGTTTGACCGAAAAGGAAAATCTATGCGACTTACGGAGGCGGGACGACTCGCGCTGAACTATGCGGATTCCATCTTCGCGACCGGCGATGAGTTGATCGCTCGCTTGCGCGACGGGCGCACTCATCGTCGGCAAGTTGTCCGGATCGGTGCCATGGCCACCCTGTCGCGGAATTTTCAGGAAAACTTCATTCGTCCTTTGTTGCAACGTGAGGACATCAAGCTAGTGCTGCAATCTGGAAGCCAAAAGGAGTTGTTGAGCAAGCTTAGCGTGCATAATCTTGACCTGATCCTCTCAAATCAGAGAGTTGTCGCAGACGACGTTCATGCATGGAGATGCCGCAAAATCGCACGTCAAGCAATCAGCCTCGTGGGAAAACCGAGAAAAAACGGACAAGCATTCAAATTTCCAGAAGATCTCATCGGGCGGTCGATGCTGCTCCCAAGTGCCTCCAGCGGATTGCGGGCGGGCTTTGACGTACTGTGCGAAAATCTCGACCTCAGACTTGAAGTCCTGGCGGAGGTGGACGACATGGCCATGCTTCGACTTTTATCGCGCGACACGGACGCGATCGCTCTGGTGCCGAGCGTTGTTGTACAGGATGAACTCCGCAACGGGACGCTTGAAGAGTATTGCGTAATCCCGCAGTTGCAGGAAACCTTCTACGCAATAACGATCAAACGGCAATTTGAAACGCCTCTTCTTCGAGAACTGTTTCGTACGGCAGAAAACTCGATGTCAGGATAGGACCGAGACGACTTTACTTAGGGGGAAGGTGGGAGGGACACGCTAAACGGGACTGGGATTGCGATCAGCTACAGGGGTGCCAATTCTTCACCCGCAACGCGGTTTAGAATACAGACGTGAGCACTTTGACCGTTACGCTGGAAGATATACGCGGCAAGATTGCAAGTCGAGAGCGCATCTCCAATGAGGATGCGATGTGGCTTTGGCGCAACGCAGATGACAAGGAACTGCAGACGCTCGCCACACAGGTCCGTGGGCGCTTTTGCGAGCCTGGTGCGTGTACCTACATGATCATGCGGATCATCAATTACACGAATGTATGCGTGGCGCAGTGCGACTACTGCGCCTTCTACAAACTGCCGGGGCAAAAGGACGGATACGTTTTGAGCCAGGAACAAATGTTCGCCAAGTTGGACGAGTTGCTTGTTCTGGGTGGGGATTTGGCGGCGTTCAACGGTGGGTTTAATCCGCACCTCCCGTTGGACTATTACTGCGAGTTGTTTGCTGCGATTCGTTCACGCTATGGGGACAAGCTAGAGTTTTATGCGCTTACAATTGCAGAGTTCATGTATTTAGCGGACCATGCAAAGCTTGATTATGCAACGACGGCTGAGCGGTTCAAAGCTGCCGGAGTGCGTTGGATTACGGGCGGCGGGTCAGAGATTTTGACAGAAGACTTTCGGCGTCGGCATAGCAAGTTCAAATACACGGTCGCTCAGTACTTTCAGGCGCAGGCGGCGATTGTGAAGTCGGGTCTGCGAACGACGGCGACCATGGTGATCGGGTTCGACGAGACCATCGAAGAGCGTCTGGAGCACTTGGAGCGGACGCGCAGTTTTCAGGATGAGACCGGCGGTCTGGCGAGTTTTTTGTGCTGGACGTACAAGCCCTACTTCACGCAGATTGGCGGCATCGAAATCACGACGGCTGAGTACCTACGGCATCTGGCATTGAGCCGGATATATCTGGACAACATTCCGCGGATACGGACTTCAGTGCTCACTCAGAACGAGCGAGCACTGGAAGGGCTGCTGTACGGGGCGGATGACTTCGATCTGCCGATTGAAGATGAGGTTACCCAGAAGGCCGGCGCGACGATTGACCTACAGTTTGATCGCATTCTTAGCAAGGCGCGCGAGCTTGGTTTCAATCCGGAATACCGGCACGTAACGCAGCCACTCCAAAGAATTTAGATCGGCATTGATCGCGGCTTCTTTCCATCGACGTCTCCTGCGACCGCGGTTGAGGTCGCACCTTAGGAGGAGACCCTCAGTTGATCTGAACTAGAAAGGGTAGAGGCGGATGGCTCTCCACAGGCTATCTGCCGCCGACGGCATTCGCAGAATTGCCAGAAGTCGATACCACGCCACGACCACAAACTGGCTGCGGGAAGGCACCTCTATCCCGATCCGCGCGATGTGATCGACGCTTGGGCCCGCACGGGCAACGTACGCGTAGTGGTCGGGCATGGCCGCCACCAACGACTTAGGGCTTACCGATAGCCGTTCCGGGCCATTTTGACGTACGGGGCGCTTTCATTGGTGTTTGGCGCGACGCATGCGTTGTGCGCTATAGATTCCACGATGCCCGGAGAACAGATAGCTGAAAACGCAGGCAATCGCAGCATAAGCCCCCGCCTCCGCCCCAAACAGTTCGACAGCCATCAGCGTTGACGCAATCGGCGTGTTCGACGCACCCGCAAAGACCGCAACAAAGCCCATACCCGCAAGGAGCGATGACGGAATCGGCAGAATGTAAGCCAGCGCGTTGCCGAGCGTAGCCCCAATGAAAATGAGCGGTGTCACTTCCCCGCCCTTGAACGCCGCGCCCAGCGTCACGGCTGTAAAAAGCAATTTGACCGCCCAATCCCACGGTGGCTGCGGCCCGGTGAACGAAGCCTGGATTGTGGGGATCCCAAGCCCGATGTACTTCGTCGTATGAATGGCAAACACCGCCGCCGCAACGATAACTCCACCGACAAGCGGACGAAAAGGAGCCCACTTGATGTAACGCTTGAATAGTCGATCAACGCCGTGCGTGAGTCTCGAAAACGACAGCGCAACCAACCCAAAGACGACCCCGGCAAGTGCGGACAGCGCTAACCCACGAATGTTCATCGCTGGCGTCTCAGACATCTTGTAGATCGTATGGTGCACATTCCACGCACGCGTGGTCAGGTCGCCGACGAAGGCCGCGATAAAGCATGGAACTAACGCTCGATAGCTCAACTCGCCAATCGCCAAAACTTCCAGGCCGAATACCGCACCGGCCAGTGGAGTTCCAAAGACCGAAGAAAAGCCCGCACTAATTCCTGCCATCAGCAGAACCCGGCGGTCAAACGCATTCAACCCGAACGGCTTCGTAAGCTGATCCGCCAGCGATGCTCCAGTCTGGAGCGCCGTGCCTTCACGTCCTGAAGATCCTCCAAAGAGATGCGTCAGAAAGGTCCCGAGCAGGATCAGCGGTGTCATACGAAATCGAATCGTCTTGCGCGATTCGACCTCTAAGTGAATTTCTTCCAGAAGCAGATTGTTGCCCGCCTCTTCCTCCTTGCCGAGGTAGTGATACAGGCAGCCTATTGCGAAACCAGCAACTGGCAGAAGAAGGATGATATGTGTATGCGCTTCGCGTGTCCGGGTCGCCCACTCGAGCGATAAAACAAGAATCGCAGAGGCGGTGCCTCCCAAAATTCCTGCGAGACTGGCAACGGGAATCCATCGGACAAGATAGAAAATTACCGCAAATCGTGCCTTGACGGTGATTTGCGGGATCATTTCGGGCATGATTCGTCCTATCAGGTAGGAGTCATCAGCGCCGAACACAGTTCAGGCTTTGCTCGGCGAACCCCATCGCCGGATATTTGGTATGACGTGACACTATCACGGCGTGTTTTGCCTGCCCAGATGAAACCGCAGACCTGCCTCGCCGAAGACCGGACTACCGAGCGTGAGGAGTGGCGTACGCGCCACCTGGGGGCGTTGATTGGTAAGGTTCTGCACCTGGAAGAAGACATCCACGCGACGGCTCAGAGCGCGGCTGCCTGACAGATCCAGCGAGACGAAGCTCGAAAGTGGAAACTGGTTATTTGCGTCATCGAAGGCCGTCCCCCCCACACGCATTGCAAGTGTTAACTGGCCGAGTCCCTTGCTAACCCCGTGAATCTGTGCCGTCGCCGAGTTGCGCGGCACCTGTGGGATCTGATTGCCGACAAGTTTAGGCTGCGCAGAGAACTTCGTCACCGTAGCGTCTGCGAACTGATAGCCCACGGTCGCTGAGATGGGCCTCGTGGAAAACAACTGGAGTGCCACCTCAATGCCTCGGCTTCGTATCTGGCCGAGATTTTGCCGCTGGTTGATGATTGTTGTCGCAGACTGCGAGACCAGGACGGCGGAGACTGGACGATTGATAACCGTCCAGAAGTACGTCGCGTTCAGGTTTGCATTTGCAGAGGTGAACGTTGATCCAACTTCATAGCCAGTAGCTCGCTCGGAGAGCAGGTTGGCGTTCGGCTTCGTAGTCTCCTGCCCCACCTGGCCGGTTCGGTAAAGCTCGTTCATGGTGGGCGCGCGGAAGGCGCGGAAGCCGCTTCCATGCAGGCTCACGTGCGGCCCCAGCGTGCGCACAATGCCAGCACGCGGACTGAGGATAACTTCAGTGCGGTTCGCCGGGGCGGTCTGAGTGATGGTTGTCAGCGTGGCTGTTGTCTGACGGGTGTCGAGGTTGGAGGCACGGTCAGCACGGAGTGACACGGCGCCTGACCACGGTCCTCGCTCGCCGAGGAACTCACCGAAGGCTCCCAGGAACCGCTGGCGCGCTGTGACGGCTTGCAGGCCGCTTGAAAAGCCCCTGGAAATAGGTGTTTCGTTGTTCTCGCCGCGGATGTCACGGACGTCGGTGCCAACGACAGCGGCGAGATGCTGGAGGTGGAAAGTACAGTCAGCCGTCGCGCCAAGCTCCTGTGTGTGAACTCGCTGGAGCCGCGTCAGGAACTCTGAGTTGCGTTTGGTAGCTATCGACGAAAAGCTTTGGCGGTAGCCCTCCTGCGAGGCGAAGAGGCGGACACGGGCCGTCGCCAGTTTCGTGTCCGGAGCGTCGTATCCGGCCAGGTAGCGCCAAAGGCGGGTAGCATTGGTCTGGAGCGGCGTCCCGTTGGCGTGGTCTTCGTTGAGCAGGTTCCCCGTCAGGAAGACTCGTTTGGAGTCGCGGGCGCGCCGGCCGATCTCAGTTCGGTAGGCCTGGCTGCGGACGTTAGCGGGGCTGTCCACGATCCCGGCCAGCACGGGGTCGATGGTAATAAAGCCGGCAGTTCGCAGCGACTCTGCACTGAAGAGCGTGTCGATTCCCTTTTTGCGATAGGTTGCCAGGGCGGCGACGTTGCTGGTGTCCTGGGCGCCCCCGGCGGCGGAGAGGTCCAGGTGGGGCGCTGCGATGGGGGTGGGGTCGATGTCTATGACGCCGCCGAGGGCGCTGGAGCCGTAGAGGTCGGAGCCGCCGCCGGTGACGAGGGTAATGGAGTTGATGGCGTCGCGGGGGATCTCGTCCCAGTGCACCCAGCCACCGAAGGGGTCGTTTAGCGGGGCGCCGTCGAGCAGGACGAGGGTTCGGCTGGCGGCGGTAGAGCCGAGACCGCGGAGGGAGACGCCTTCGCTGGTGGGGTTTGCGATGCGGGAACTGACGCGGCGGAAGAGCTCAAAGCCGGCGTGCTGGCGGAGAGCCTCATCAAGCGTGATGGCGGGGTAGGCCTTCAGGGCTTTGGCGTCAAGATGATAGGACGTCTTGGCGGTATCGCCTATGGGAGAGTTGGATCGGGTGGTGACGGCCACTTGCTGCTGGACGGTTTGGGCCGCAGCGGCAGATGAGAGGGCGAGTGCACAGGACAGGACAAGCGGTTTTGAGATCATGCTTCTTCCAATCTATCCTGAACCGGGATACTTGCCCCCCTACCCTCGGACCCAAAGTATTCAAAACAGATGACTTAAGCCTGGACCTTAGGTTTTGGGTGATGAAAAGAAATTGGGCAAAAATATCAAGAAAGAGAAAAGCCCTACCGGGCCGGCAGGACTTCCTTTTCGCCTTTAATGATATCGAATTGGCACCGGGTATTACGCCAACTTTGTTTTCAACAGTGGAGCGGGTTTGACGGAGTCTGGAGATTGACAACATTTTCCACAGGGTCTGGAAAGGGTTTGGATCTCTTCGACTCAACAAGTCGCATGGTCTGCGCCCGTTTTCGCTTAGGATGACAATCTCGTTGGGTTGGTCTGGTAGCATCAGCGGATTCATCCGCTGATGCACCGGAATGACAGCAAAATACGAAATGACACTTAGGTTAGAAGTGGAAGCCAATTTCAGCGGTTACGGCTCTGGGGGAGACGTAGTGGGTGCCGCTGAAGGTTGAGAGGAAGTTATAGAGGGCCAGCTTGTTGGTTAGGTTGGTCGCGGTCAGACGGACGCTGACAGTGTGGGCTTCATTCCTGAAGCGATGGATGCTGTCCTGACCGATGGAGAGGTCGAACAGGTTACGGGGGGCGATACGCGGGGGGTTGTGATCGTCGTTCTCGGTGCCGGGCGGGGGAATGTTTATCAAGGTGCTGTGGTACAGCGAGGGGGAGCAGGTTTTGAGCGGAGTGGTCAGGGTTGGGGCTTGGGTTCCGCAGCGGAGGCCGGCTTGAAGTTGTTGATCGCCGGTGAGGTTGCTCAGATCAATCGGTGTCGTAGTGTCGTGGGCAAAGGGGACGCGGCCCGCAACGAGGCCAGAGTCAAAGCGCCAGTTAAAACTAAAATAGGGACCGGTGCGCTTGTATTGGTACTGCAGGTTGGTGGTCTGGTTGAACTTTTCGTCGTGGTCGATGCGGAAGGGAGCGCCTGAGGTGTTGGTGACTCCAAGACCGCCGATCTGGGGCGGAAAGAAGCGTGCCTGGACGCTGCTCATGACGACGAAGGCCGAGACGCCATGAATTTTGGGGACGCTAGCTCGGAGCGCGAAGCCACTGATCTTGGCGTTATGCCATTCGATGGGGAAGGTAATGGGAGTTGCGCCCAAGACAGAGAAGTCATAGCCGTTATGGGTGTACTTCCAGAGGTAGTCGCCGTTTAAGACGAAGTGCTTTCCAATAGACTGCTCCAGGCCTGTGTGAAATTCGTTGCGGAAACCAGGGTTGAAGTTTGCTGGGACGCAGGGCACGAGAGCGGAGATGACGTCAGAGTTGCAGCCCCGGCTTGAGAGTACGAGGTTTTCGTTGAAAGGGGTTTCGAGGGTTCGGGCGTAGGAGGCCCGCAGTACTGTGCCTGTGTGCTCGAAATTGTAGGAGACTCCGACGCGAGGTTCGGCCTGCCGCTCGGTGGTGAGGGCATTGTAAAAGTCGCCCCGGAGACCGAGATTGAGTGACAGTTTGCCGAGGGTTACGGTGTCCTGGCCGTAGACCGAGGCCAGTTTCACATCCGTATGGCCGCGAAAGAGGAATGGCGTCGCGGCGGAGGTCGGGCAGGCGTCCTCATTGGATGGGTTCGGACGAGTGAGGTCGAGGCAGCCCAAGAGTGGGTTGAAGAAGGCAGTCGCGGTCGGGTTCGCGGTGGTGTTCGGGAAGAACCCTGCGGCCGCGCATTGCCTGGGGCTGATGAAACCAGGAACGGAGATACCGGTTGCGTCGACGCAAGGTGAGTTGAGAAGTGGGTTTACGATGCCGAGGCTAAAAGCTTCGTTAAGGAAAGTCTGCTGGTAAGTGCCCCCGATTTTGATGTTGTGGATGCCATGGACATAGCTGTAATCGAGACGCGCCCCCGAATTGGTGAGGCTGCGGTTCTGTGAGATCGACTCCTGCTGGATTGGACCGAGATCGGCCAACGGATTTTTGCTGGGAAAGTAGTTGAAGTGGTCGCGGCGGACAAACAGGATAAGTGCGAGGTTGGAGCGGTCGTTGAGGGTATGGGTAAGGGATGGCGCTATGGAGAAAGTGCCAATCTTGGAACGCTGATCGGTATTGCCGATTGCATTGCCGGCGGAATCGGTCAGACCGAGGCTATCGTAAGTGTTTGGAGTCTGAAACCAGGAGCGGGTGTAGTTCAGGTTCACATGGATGGAGTCGACTTTTGTGGGGACGAAGTCGACACGATCAAAGAAGTTTTCTACATTGCCCTTGTCGTGGAAGACGGCGAACTCTGCGGGATCCAGAAAGCGGCCGGTATTGAGGAAGTCGAAGGCTACGAAGTTGCCGTATTTCTGTGAGCCGAGGGCAAGGTCGGTTGAAACGGAGCTTGAACCAAAGGTACCGTATGACGCAACGATCTCGCCGCGGGGTTTGGGCAAGCCCTGACCCGAACGGGTGGTGATGTTTGCGACTAGCGATGTCTTTTCGCCGTACTCGGCTGGCGGTGCGCCGGGGATGACTTCAAGCGACTGGATGGCGGAGAGAGGGAGTTGATTGGAGAAGACCTTGGATTGTTGATCGGTGATGGGCTGGCCATCGACGTAGAAGGCATTTTCGGCGTGATCGCCAAGGCCGTGGAAGAGGCCGTTGGAGTCTGCGGCGACTCCGGGAGAGGCGAGGGTGAGAAGCGAGGAGACAGAGGAGGACTGGGATTCCAGAGGGAGCTTTGAAAAAAGCTCGCGGTCGATATCGACATGGAAGGTCGCGGAGTTCTCAACCAGATCTCCGCCCGCCTGAACCGTGACCTCTTCTCCGTTTGCAGCGACCTTGAGAGTGGCGTTCAACACGGTCGGAACTGTCGCTCGGATGACTACCCGCAGATCAGCGGTGCCGAAGCCGGGACTAGAGATAGAAACGCGGTAGGGATTGAACGGGATGTTGGTGATTTGATAGAAGCCGGTGGCATCCGTTT
>JAYVDT010000524.1:0-2935 GCA_043749265.1 Rhodanobacteraceae bacterium
GCCGCTGGTCGAGCATCAACAGAGCGGCGTCGCGTTCAGCATGTCCATCGGCCTGGGTGGCCATCGCGGCGGTGATCAAGCCGTTGCGGTTCTCGACCAGCGCATGACCGGGATAGGCCAGCTTCGACTCCTTGCCATAGCTCTTCTTGATCATCCGCCTCACTGCTTGAACGGAATGAGCCGGAAATTCACCTAGACGTGCATGCTCGCGTATCGAAGCCTCATCGGGACCGATGTATACGCAATACACCTTGTCATCGGTCACAAAAGATTCCAACCACTGCACCTGCGGTCCCATGCCCTTCAGCACTCCGCACGACTTTTGGGAGATTCCGCGCAACTGATCGTCATTCAAATTACCCGCGCCCGGAATCGTGCGTTCAATTACAAATTTCGGCATGCCATTCTCCTCAGCAAAGTTTATGTTTGCCATAAGACATTCGAGAGTAGTAGCGCAACTTCCCTTCGCTCGGCGTAAATCATGTCTGAAGAGCAGTTCAATAGATTGCCTCTCGCTGGTATCCGTCTGGGCATCCGTCGAAGGCAACGCACGTCTTTCCCAGGTACAGATGCAGCCGCTAATGCGATGAAATCCGACCCTCCCCAGTACGTAGTTACATTGGACGCCGCAGGCTTCGCATTTCAGACTACTGAGCATACTATGCCGAATAACGAGCAAATTGGATGGAAATGAGGTTGGGCTGCCTTGGAACTTGGGATCGTTGGTCTCTTTCGCAGGTGCGTTCGAATCTTCCAGCCGAACTGGGGCGACCTCAAAGGCCTGCTTGTGTAGGGTCTGGCCGGGACCGGAGGCTGTGGCGACAGCCAGTGTGAGGAGGGCAATAAGTGCGATGGCTGGATGGCTCGGGACGCGCATCATCATGGCGGCAAAAATCTTCCTAGCAGCTTTAGCAAAAAAGCAATCTCCCGTGAAGACAAGTTTTCAGCAACTTCAAATGTCGATAGTTTCCGGGAACCCCGTTTTCGTGACCTTAGGCGTTGATGCTGCTTCTTTGGCAGAATGGTGTACAAGTCGATGACGCGTCGTTCGCTGGTTGTGGGAGGGGCTTCGCTGGCTGCGGCCTCACGAGTGCATGGTTTCGCTCAGGCCGGGGCGCTTTGACGGCCGGCGAGGTGGTTGAGCGCATCAAGGGCAGGGTGGGGATTCCGTGGATGACGGAGACGGTGGACCGGATTGTTGCCGGCGCGCCGGCGGTGCGGGTGAAGGGGATTGCGACGACGATGATGGCGACGCTTGAGGTGATACAGCGTGCAGTCGCGGTGGGGAGAAACATGATCGTGACACACGAGCCGACGTTCTGGTAGCACCTGGATGCGACGAAGGAGTTGGAGAACGACCCAACATATGAGTTCAAGCGGAAGTTTATCGCGGAGTATGATGCTGCGGTGTTTCGCTTTCACGATCACTGGCACAGGATGAAGCCGGATGGCATCAGCGCGGGTATGACGCGCGAGCTGTTGTGGGAGAAGAATGCGGTGAGCGAGGGGTTCGAGGAGTTCTGCAGTCAGCTGGCGAGATGGGAACCCATGCCCCAAGGCGCCAGGTTTGTCCGCAAGGGCAAGCCCGATCCATGCGGCTTCTTTTTCAAGTGGGAGCAGCTCCTCTTTCGTTTCAACCCATTTCGCACACGCTTTCTGGGGAGCACTGGTAGGAGCCGTAGTAGGCTGCATGTTCTTTTTGCGGGAAAAGTGATCTCCGGCTCAAACTCACCAATCTTGAGCTCAGGGGCCACTAGCGTGCAGTCGGCGATGGTAGAGCAGTAGATCAATGAAGAAATCACGCCCCCCACCTGAATCTTGTACTGGCTTCCGACAAAGGTGGACATGTCGCCCATCTCGCGTAGAAACTCTCAACACGTCCGTGAGAGCCCGTTCGAATTGTTGCTCGCTGTGGGCATCCTCTAACTCCACGAAGGCAAATGTGCACTCATCTTTCACCGCCAACTGGGCATTCAGCCACACCTTCTACGCGACCCCATTCGCCACGAGTGCCCTGCACCCTGTAGTGGTCGTCCGAAACTCTTGGTAAAGCCGATAGAAGCGATCAAAGCCGTCGATTCATCCAAAATTTGGTGTAATCAGAACATGGTTCAATTCCCCAGTGGGCAAGGAGCGCCGGGGCTCCCAAGGCTCCACGAAGTTTGCTGCACGAAGGTCGCGAAGCGTCACATAGCGGATCTTCGAGATCGCACCAGCGTCGACTTGAATAAGCCGAAAGCCCTGGAACAGCTGGTTTGGCAACGCAGGTGCCGCTCGCTCGATAACTGGATGCGCCGATCCACCGTCCGATGCCTGTGGCTGCTTGTCCGTCTCAAACGTCGGTCGATAGCTGTACTTGGGTGGAGATATGGTGTAGAAGTTGCCAAACCGCTGCCGTGGATCTTCGGGGCCAAGCGCCGCGGTTTGTGCGAAGAGTGGGCGATGGTCGATCCACCATCGCTTCGCATCGTTCGCGTCATTCAACGGCGTTGCATAGGGAGGCAGGGTTAGCTGTCCGTAGGTAAGACCGGGTGCGCCCTGCGCATGGAGTGTCGTCGCCATCGGCACGGCATTCGCATTTGCCTTCGTGTCGATCTTTATCACCAGCGGCGCTCCTTTCGGAATCGGCCGCATTCCAACGATGTCATGGCCAAGCTTGGTTTGGTAGTAGGCGGCGGGGTTTTCCGTGTAAAAGTCGTTATAGTACTCGAATCGACTTGCATTGGCATTCCAACGCACACGGTACTCGACACGATCGTGGACGTGACCGTGCAGGATGAGATCCACTGGCCGCGGCTCATTCACCCCACAGCACAACTGCATGAATTCGGCGTGCCCCGCCTTTAGGATCCCGCTATCAAGACCATCCGTGACATCCCCAACTTTAAAGTACGGCGTCCCAGGGATAGTCCAGCTTCCTCCTGAGAGTTGGCGG
>JAYVDT010000525.1:0-2930 GCA_043749265.1 Rhodanobacteraceae bacterium
ATTCCACCAGCGCCAACCTGTTCGTCGCCAGGGGCGGACCGACGGCGGGTACCAGCGGCATTTCGACTTACACCGTAAGCTCCTCAGGCACGCTCACCCCGGCACAGATCCTTGCAACCAGTGGTGACGCACCCTTTGGCCTCCTGCTTGAAAGCGCCGGCACCTATCTGTACTCAGCAAACCGTGCCGTTGTGGCTGCTGGCGGCTCGACGATATCGGCCTATTCTCTCTCTGGCAGCACGCTAACGGCGCTCCCAAGTGCGCCATACCCCAGCGGCGCATCGGTCATCGCATTGGCGGAAGATAACAGCAAGAAGTTCGTTATCGCCGCGGCGTCCGGAGGCTCCCCAGACATTACCCTCTACGGCTTCGACGCCTTGACAGCGGGCAAGTTGAACCCGTTGGTTACGGTTGCCAGCGGATCTGATCCGGCAGGTTCGGTCGCACTTGCCACAACCCATTAGCGCTCGCAGTCATCGCGGATGGTAGTCTGCGATGGGATACGACACTTGCGATTAAGACGAAATTTTCATCTTCCAGTTCACCTTTGCAGTTACAGAATCTCCGCCAGCAAAGCGTTCTTGATCCTACTTTTTTCCCTGACGCTCGCGACGGGATGCTCCCGCTTCCAGGCCAAGCCCGCGGACCAGTATGTTTACGTCACGGCCAAGTCCGCCAACCTGCGCGACCGTGTGGCCGCGGTGAGCAATCGCACCGGAGCCGTAGCGAACGGCGATCGCCTGAAAATCCTCGACCACGGCCGTCACTTCCTCAAAGTCCAGACAGAGAAGGGCGAGATTGGCTGGATTGAAGAAAAGGCCGTCGCCACCGGTCAGGCCGCGGGCGAGTTCGACAAATTGAAAGAGCAGCATAAAGCCGACCCGGAGGTCGCCTCGGCTGTCGTGCGTGATGCGGTCTACATGCACCTGAAGCCGGGCCGCGATTCCGAACGGTTCTATCTGCTGGCCGAAGGCGAAAAGCTCAAGCTGCTCAAGCGCGCCACGCTCATCAAGACCGTGAATCCGGCGCTTGTCGCAAGAGCGCAAAAGTTAATCCCGCAAGCTGCCGGTTCAGACGCGAAGCGCAAGGGCGTGCCCTCCCCCGCACAGTCCGTCCCAGCCGAGGCACCTACCCCGCCCTCCATGGAAGATTGGTGGCTCGTCCGCGACTCGCAAGGCCACACCGGTTGGCTCTTCGCTCGCATGATGGATGTCGACGCGCCTGAATCCTTGACTCGCTACGCTGAAGGGCAGCGGATCGTGGGAGCCTACGTTCTGACCACCGTCCACGACGAAGAGGCGCCCGGCCCCGTCAAAGACGTTCCCATCTACGTGACCGTTTTGAGCCCCTACAAAGCTGGCCTGCCGTATGACTTTGACCAGATTCGCGTCTTTACATGGAGCGCGTCCAGGCACCGTTACGAAACCGGTTTCCGCGAGAAAAATATCGAAGGCTACCTGCCAGTCGCGATTGGGAAGATGAAGGACCCTTACGGCAAGACAGCAGCCGCCCAGGCCGACTTGCCAAGCTTTAGCTACAAACTCCTACCAGCCGACGCACCTGCGGTCACGCCCGATCCTGGCACCGGAGCCATGATCCCAAGCCGGACCATCACGCGCACCTATCGCATGGAAGGCAACTTCATGCACCGCATCTTGCAGCCCGGTGCACCGCTCGAAACGGCAGCCCACCCCGTGTTTGAAGAGAAAAAAGAAAGAAAAAGAAAAAAGCACTGAATCGAAAATCCCTATATTTATTGACTTGTACGACTCAGCGCCCTTGAAAGCTGCGTGTTGAAGGGTCGGTGGTCTGACAGGCACCAGCTTCGAATACTTTCTCCCGCGATCAGCAACCCGCGTAGAAAGAGCGGATCGCCTCCACGACGATATCCTGTTCATCATGCCGAAGCTCCGGATACATCGGCAACGCAAGCACCTCAGCCGCCGCCCGCTCGCTCTCCGGAAAATCTCCGGTCCGGTAGCCCAGGTACGCTAAAGCCGCCTGTTGGTGCAGCGAGAGCGGATAGTAGACCTCCGAGCCGATCCCGCGCTCTACAAGAAAGGCCCGAAGTTCATCCCGCCGTGGAGCCCGAACGACATACTGGTGAAATACATGCTGCGCCCGGGATTGCGTAAACGGAAGTATCACGCCATCTGCCATCGACCCCGGCTTCTGCGCGGAGGGTATAACCGCAATCCCAGCCGCGAGGAAAAGCTGCTGATAACGCGCCGCAAGCTCCCGGCGCTGCTGGTTCCAGCCCGCAATATACTTCAGCTTTACCTCAAGCACTGCCGCCTGCAAAGTATCCAGCCGCGAGTTCCAGCCCATCTCGTCATGGAAATACCTTCTTCGCATCCCGTGGGCTCGCAGCGAGCGGGCGTGTTCATCCATCGCGGATGATCGAGTCGTCATAAGGCCGGCATCGCCAAAAGCGGAGAGATTCTTGGTCGGATAAAAGCTGAAAGCCGCCGCATCCCCCAGCGAACCCACCGGAATCGAATTCCACGTGGCTCCAAACGCCTGGGCGGCATCCTCAATAAGCAGCAACTCAGAATTTACACGCTGAATCGCCGTGAAGGCATCCCAATCGGCACACTGTCCGAACAGATGAACAGGCAAAATGGCCTTCACTTTGCCCGGAGTCCTCTCCAGCACTTCAATGACGGAGTCTGGCGATAGATTGAATGTCAACGGGTCGATATCAGCAAAGACCGGCCGCGCTCCCGCTCGGACAATGGAGCTCGCAGATGCAAAGAAGCTAAACGGCGAGGTCACTACGGCATGGTCACTAGCTCCCGCAATCTCGCCGATATTTCCTGCCGCCAGAGCCAGCCAGAGCGCATCCGTACCGCTGGCGCAGCCAATTGCATGGGGCGCGCCGCAGGCAAGAGCCGCTTCCCGCTCGAAACTTTCCACCTGCGGCCCCAGAA
>JAYVDT010000526.1:0-9691 GCA_043749265.1 Rhodanobacteraceae bacterium
TTTACCCGCGTTATGTCGATTTTATTGGCGATCTTCTCGGCGTGACGGCCAGAGCATTCTCTCGCAGGAATTTTGCAGAATGAAATGTCACAAGGTTGACCTGTATCGCGGTGTCTGCGATCTGCATTCCAGCCAAGTGCGGGCTGATCTTTTCTCAACCGTGCCGGTCGAAGAGGTCTGGGGGATCGGCGGGGCGTCGGCTGCCAAGCTCGCCAAGATTGGAGTCCAGACGCCCGGCGCCCTCGCCGCCCTCGACCCGGACAATGCGCGGGCGCTGATGACGGTGACGGAGGGGGCGCACGGTCTACCAGCTGCGCGGGATCTCCTGCCTGCCGCTGGAGCTGATGGAGCCCACCAGGAAGGGAATTACCGTATCGAAGCAAATCAAGAATGTTGCCCTCGACAAAGACAGAACCATGCAGGAGCTTCTCCAGGAAGCCTTGAATGATCTCTTTAGGAAGTACGATCTTCCGCCAATCGCCTCAACTAGGGGTGGACATGCAAAGCTGTAGGCAAGACTACATGTAGCTTTTAGGACTACTGAGGAATCAATGCCCCCTAAACCTCGAACGATCGAAGCCAGCCGAGATGAACCGGAAGCCTTGCCAAAGTTGATCGTCCGCGACCGCGTCGCTGAGAAGCGAGTCGCAAAAGGGAAGCAGGCACTCCGTCTTCGTCAGCTTCTGGACGACCGCAATACCGGCAAGTTGGGCGACGAGGTCATCAAGAAAATTCATTCCAGTTCTGAAAGGGGGCCCGGCTATCGACATAAACCCCTGCGGTGCCCGCCGCCGCTGAGTTATAAGCAGTGGTGCTCGCATGAATCTGGTTCACGTCTTCCGTGATGTTGAGACGATAGCTATGCATACCGACAAGACTGACGCGAAGCGTGTCGCTATTCGTGAGCTGACGTTCAACCGTCAGGTTGTACTGGTTCGACTGGGGATCGCGATACCGTGGATCGACCCCCTGGTCTAGATTGCCATCACCATATTGAACGCCGGTACTGGCGGGGGCCGTGTTGGGAAACTGAATAAGTGGCTGTCCCTGTGCATTCAGCGAGTTCGTGTAGGTATGGAGATGGGATGTCGGATTTCCACTGTTGTTGAAGGAAAGCGGACCCAGGTTTGTCATGGTGTAGACCCCGAAGCCTCCCCGAATGACGGTTTTTGTGTCGTTGAACGGACGGTATGCAAGAGAGATCCGCGGCTGGAAATCACCGTTATACGTCCGACGAAGCCCTTGCGGCAGGCCTGCCTGCGAGGCCGTCTCATATTTCGAGCAGGGGATTTGGGTCTGATTGAGGTTGCAGGCATTGAACGACTGCTGAAAAGCCAGGTTCGAACCTGTCAGCTTCTGCGACACCAGGTTTGCGGCCAGACGATCGGGCACAATGGCGGAGTTCGTCGTCTGGTCAAAATTGGCCAGGTCACCTGTGTCCTCTGTGAAGGCCGGCAGGATCTGGTAGCGCATGCCATAGCTCAGCGTCAGCCGGCTGTTCACCTGCCACTCATCCTGCAGAAAGAAGCTGGATTGAATGCCCTTGCCAGATACGTCCGGACTGGAGACGGCGAAGAAAACTGTCGTCGGCAGGCCCACGAGAAAGTCACCGAAGGCGTTTCCATCGCCAGCCGCATTTTTCACAAACCTCGGCTGGAAGGTGAAGGATCCAAAATCATCCGACGGCTGGAACGTCTCGATATCGAAGTAACGAACCTTGCGTATATCGGCACCGCCCTTCAGCGTGTGGTTTCCAATCGTGAAAGTAAGGTTATCGCTGAACTGCATGGACTTCGATTGAGTCACGCCAGTCTTGTCCCGGCCGATTGCGGTGAAGTTAGTACCCGCATTGAAGTTGAAGGTGGGGAAGGCGCGTGTCAGCGGATGCTGGCTCAGGTCCACCCCGGTCAGATTGAGTTGCTCTAGAGCGGTTGCCCCGGAGATCGGGAAGCCGACGCTTGTCGTCACATTCGTGAAGCCAAATCTAAACTCGTTCAGCAGGCGGGGTGTGATGGTCAAAGTATGCGAGACGAGGAGGCTGCGATTGTGAATGCTGTCCGAGTCATTCGGGAGAAGCGGATTGGCGTAAGGCTTACAGTGGGAAAACCACCATGCGAAGCCTTCAACGTGTAAAGACCCGGTTTAATGTTTTCAAACAGAAAGGCGCCGGAGTCATCGCTCGTCACAGTCTTCTCTGTGTTTTCTTCCACGCTTTGCAGCACCAGAGACGTGCTCGGGATGGTGGCTCCCGTGGTATCAGTTGCGACCCCGCGAACACTTCCAAACGTCGACTGGGCGGACATGTGTGCCGGCAGAAGTAGAAGAGCGCATAATCCCGGCGCCAAAGCGAGTGATTTGAGATGGATCACAGTGTTGCGTTTCATGGTTGTTTACCTCGTTGCCGCACTTCTATGGAGACGCGTGACGTCAGTAAAGAACGATTTGCATAAGGGAGGCATCGGGAACAATCATTTATTTTCCTTATGCCTTCCTTACGGACACTTGGCGATCATTCAATCAGCGGTTGTTATAAGGTCGAGGCAAGCAGGATGAAGATAGTGCACACCGGTCCCGAGCTGCGTGCAGCGGGACTAGCCAGGTACGTTCGGGTGTCTGAGCGGCTACATCAGCAATCACGAAGATCGAGAGCTCGTGTTGTCCTCTGTGCAGGGATAGCGGTGATAACCCTGTTAGTAATTGTCACTTTCCTGCGCGGCGGACAGTAGACGTATTTAGGGGGTCGATTGGATCGGGCCGGTCGGTTTCAACTCGTCCGTTGTCCCTTCACGACCAGCCATCTCCGATCTCGTTCGGTCCTGCGGTTACAGGGTTGATCCCGACATCATCACGGGTTCTCATCGTTTGCGGAAGCCACGCCCTTGGTGTTGAGATCTGCTTTGTTGAAACGGACTCACCCTGCATCCTCTCTTCTCCGCCAGCCTCCTTTAGAATCACTCCATGACTTACGCTGAAGCCGTCTCCCATCTCTACAGCCTCGGCCCAGAACTATCCCCCAGAACTCCCGGCGCTCCCCTTCGCAAGTTTGACCTCGCCCACATGCGCATGCTCTGCGCCGCCCTCGGCAACCCGCAGGACCGAGTCCCCGCTATCCTCATCGCTGGCACCAACGGCAAGGGCTCCACCGCCGCCACCTTGGCCTCTATCTTCACTGCCGCCGGCTACCGCACTGGCCTCTACACCAGCCCCCACCTCATCCGCCCCAACGAGCGTATCCAACTTGCCCATATCGCCGGAGCTTCGGACCCCTTCGCCGCCGGCAAAATCAATCCCCTCACCACCATTCCCACCCCTGTCCTCCCCAGTGAATACGGCAACCTCGCAGCTCACGCCGACGGCCCCCTCGCTCTCTCCCCCATCTCCGACGAAGACTTCGCCGCCCTCTACACCCGCGTTGACGAAGCCTGCACCCGCCTCACCGAAGCCGGCCAGCTCCCCGTCCTCCCCAGCTTCTTCGAGCGCCTCACCGCCCTCGCCTTCCTCTACTTCGCCGGCCCCCCACCCGAGCACCCAGTCCCCGCATTCCTCCAGTCCCACGGTTCTTTGTTATCGTCCCGTAGCCAGTCGTCGTCGTCATCTCTTAGCGAAGCGGAGCGATCCGCCGCTGAAGAACTCACCACCTCATTTACCCCCGCCGAGATCATGATCCTCGAAGTAGGCCTCGGTGGCCGTCTCGACGCCACCAACATCGTCACCCCGCTCCTCAGCATCATCACCGACATCGCTCTCGACCACCAGGAATACCTCGGCAACACCATCGCCGAAATTACCGCGGAAAAATGCGGCATCCTCCGCGAAAACGGTATCCTCGTCACCCTCCCGCAACTCGCCGAAGCCAACCAGGCCATCGGCCTCGCCGCCACCACCCTCCATGTCCGCGGCGTCAACGCCGCCCCCTACATCCCCCCACCGCTGCGCCACACGGAAACCCCCGTCTCCGCACAATCCCCTCAGTCCCCCGTTGCACAAACTGGTGGAAGCATGGAGTTTCAGCCTCATGAATCGAGCCTCAAATTAGAAGGCGCTTCAGCCCCTGCGACCCTCCCCCGCAACCACTACACCATCTCGCTCGAAGATAACTCCGGCACCCTCGAAATCGACTCTCCCCTGCCCGGCCATCATCAACAAAGGAACATCGCGCTGGCCATAGCAGCAGCCCTCGAGATACGTAACCAAACTGGTGACAAATCAAATTCAATTAGTAACCAAACCAGTTACAATCTCTCAAACGCTGCCATTGAAGCGGGAATGCGCAACACCCAATGGCCCGGACGTCTTGAACTTATCAAACTGCCTTCAGAAAATGGTCATCCAGCCCATCTACTCCTCGATGTAGCCCACAACCCCGCGGGCGCTTGGACCCTCCGCTCCGCTATCGCTGCCCTCCCTCAGGAGCAGCCCAGGACACTCATCTTTTCCTGTCTCCGCGACAAGTCTCTGCAGGAGATGTCCCGCATCCTCTTCCCCCTCTTCGACTCCACTGAAGACGGCGATCCTTTGCGTCGCCACGACCACATCATCCTCGCCCCTATCTCCAGCCCCAGGGCCGCCCCGATAGAAGATCTCATCGCTGCCGCCAAGTCTCTGGGCATCCCCGCCCACGCCGCTCCCCACCTCGCCGGAGCCCTCGCCCAGGCCCGCCAGATTACCCCCGCCAACGGCCTGATCCTCGCCACGGGCTCCGTCTACCTCGTTGGCGAAATCCGTCTCCTGGCCTTGGAGCCGAACGCATGAGTGACCCCATTAATCCGGGGTCTCCTGAGCAAAGTCTGGCCGCGATTGCCCCTGAACCAGGCTGTACTCCTGGGCAGAGTGCGGCGGAGTCAAAGGACCTGCATTTGTCCCCTTCTGCCTCCGTGTCATCCGAATCATCCGGGCCCCCGTCATCGTCGCCTGACCGTGATGAGTGGGATCACCCCCAACCCGCACCCCTCATCCGCTACCTCACCTACTTCCTCCTGCTCCCGCTCATCGCGATAGCAACCATCGGCTTCGGCGTTATCTCCCTGATCGCCGGCGTCTGGGATAAATCCGGTCGCCAGCAACACGCCATAGCCCGAGCCTGGGCCAACGTTCTCCTTCGGATCTCCTTCTCCCCTGTCACCCTGGTCAATCGTGAACGCCTCCACATCCATGACGTAGCCGTCTACGCCTCGAACCATCTTAGTTACTACGACACCCCGGTTCTCTTCGCTAAACTTCCGTTCCAGTTCCGCATACTCGCAAAGCAATCCCTCTGGCAGGTCCCCTTCATCGGCTGGTATCTCAATCGTTCCGGCCAGGTCCCGATCGACGCAAAGTCCAGTCGCAGCGCCATCGCTGGCCTCCTCCGCTGTGTGAAAGTCCTGCAATCCGGAATGCCCTTGGTCTTGTTCCCCGAGGGTGGACGCGCCGAACACGGCGAAACCACTCCCTTTCAGTCCGGCGCCGCCTTCATGGCCATCAAGGCTCAGGTCCCGTTGGTTCCCCTGGCTCTGGTCGGGACCTACGAGCTGCTCCCTATTCACACCTACCATCTCACCCCCCGCCCCCTGAAGGTCGTCGTAGGCGACCCCATCCCTACCACCGGCCTGACCACCCGCGATGCCGACGCCCTGACCGCCAGGCTCTACACCGCCATCACGACTCTGTACCAGCAACACCTCGACTGACCCAAATCCTCTGCGATTTCACCACCAACTAGAATGAACAGATAATGTTCCCCCGCATAGCCATCCCGATCCCCACCAGCTTTGATTTGAACTACAATCGGCGCTCCTGGCCCGCCTACGCCGAAGCCCTACGCATCCACGGTGCCGAACCCGTAGAAATCCCCTTGAATCTTACCCCTACAGGCCTGGCGGCTCTAGTTGCTACTTGCGATGCCATCCTCCTCCCCGGGAGCCCAGCCGACGTCAACCCCGTCCGTTACGGCCAGGAGGCAGACGAAGCCTCCTCCCCCGCCGATCTTCCCCGCGAAACAACCGACCTGATGCTCCTGGAGCACGCCTCGGCCGCAAAGAAGCCCATTTTGGGTGTATGTTTCGGCTGCCAGATCCTGAACGTCTTCCATGGCGGTACCCTCATCCAAAACCTTGCTGTTATGCCTGTGAATCACCCTAGCGCCCGTGGCGTCATCACCGCCCACACGGCGGCGATTACCCCGGTCTCACTCCTCGGATCGATCCTCGATCCTATCGAAGCCCCGGAAACAGAAGGTTTCCTGCGTCTTCCCGTGAATTCTTCCCACCATCAGGCCATCGGGATTGTCGGTGATAACCTCCGCATTTCGGCTCGCTGCCCCCAGGATGCGGTTGTTGAATCCGTTGAGGGTCCCGCTCCCGCCGAACACTTCGTGCTAGGTATTCAATGGCACCCGGAGCGCACTACGGAGAGCAGTGCCACCTCCCGCCTCATCTTCGCCCGCCTGGTAGACGAAGCTTCTCGCTGGTCCATCACTCGGAGCGCCTGAGCCATGCCCACGCTCTCCGCTGCTCGTATTGCCGAACTCCTCGAGCCCTACTACCCCAAGCCATCCCCGGAAATTATCTCGCAACTGTCCCTATTTCTTGATTTACTCCTGAAATGGAACGCTCGTACCAACCTGACCGCAATCCGTGACCCAGAAGAGATAGTTCGCCGCCATTTCGGAGAATCCCTTTTTGCCGCGGCCAATCTTCCTCCAGCCGGAACGCTGCTGGATTTAGGCTCTGGCGCGGGTTTTCCGGGAATTCCCATACAAATCGCACACCCGACCCTCCGGGTGACCCTGGCGGAATCACAAAACAAAAAGGCCACTTTCCTTAGGGAAGTAGTGCGTACACTCCCCCTGACGTCGGAAGTCTGGGGTAGACGCACCGAAGATCTCCCAATACACCGTCGTTTCGACGTTGTGACTCTTCGTGCCGTTGATGATCCAAAGTCCGCGCTTATGGAAGCGAGACGTCACGTAGCGCCTGGAGGATTCATCATGCATCTGACGACTGCTGATGAGGCTTTGGATTCGGGCATTCGTATTCCTGCTAAAGATTTCGGCATCCTCCATTTAGTGGAAGTCGCGGGGTAGTTCTTAAATGTTCCACGTGGAACATTTGGGGTATTGATTTCGACGGAGGAGATCGTAGACTTCGAGACAGTAACCCCAGAACTTTGGAATATCGCATGAAAACTATGAATAAATCCCTGCTCGCTCTCACCCTGGTGGTACTCGCCTTTCCCGCCCTGCCGGCTCACGCTCTCCCTCGGGACGCGGAAGCTGTTCTCAACCGTTGCGGTCAGCCTTTGCAGGGTGAAGAGATTGTTTATGACAATTCCATCACCGGCGGACACCGCACGCTGAAATACGAACGCGGTACGCTCCTCTTTGACCGTTTTGAGAATAAGGGTTGGACGTTTCACTCTGGATCACACCGCAAGCTGCATGATTTGAACGCTGATCAGATGGCTGAGTTTATGCCGTGCATTAAAGATGCGATGGCTGACTCCGCTGCTCCTGTGCCCATCAAGCAGATTACATCGGTTCAGCGTGTCGAAGTTTCTCTGAAGCGCGCGGTTAAGACTGTCATCATGGGCTCCATGGTTTTCCTGGCTGTGCTGGGTGTATTTCTGTTCTGGCTTTCGAAGCGTCCGCAGAATACTGAAGGAATGGTGGGATAACGAGGGACCAAACCGTGGCATCGTAATACTAAAGTGTTATTGCGGTTACCCCCAATGGGGATGGAGAAAGCTCCATGCTGGCACGTATTGTTAGGCAAGATTGAATCACGCGAGGGACTGTTTCGATGAACGTGCCAAATGTAGTCTCCATCCTGCACCATTTGCAGCCGAGTGTGGCGCCGATCGCATCTCGCGTTAGTGCTTTCAGCTTTGCAGGACTTGTTCTGCGGATGTCGCTGCCTGCACTCCGATTGTTTGGTGTTGCAAAGCCCGAATCACTGATGAACCTGGCTTCGCACGGCAAGTTGCATTGCATCTGCACGGAACAGAAACTCGAACGCAGAAGCGATCGACGCCAGGTGTGCCGGTCCTGCGGTAATGACGTTCGCGCTACGGATGTGACAATGCTCAGCAAAGATCTGTCTGCAGATGCGATTAAAGAGCATGTAAAGATCCTTCAGAGCGCTGCGAACCGTGCCCGCAACATTGAAGTGCCGGAGACGGTATCGGATGTTTATCAGTTGCATGCTTATCTGGACGCGACGAAGAATCCGCCGCGCAAGTCTACCCGTTCGGCTTCATCGGCTACGTCTCAGCCTGATTCGCGACGTGTTGGCTAAGGTTCCACGTGGAACATTGTTACTGTATTGAACCGACAAGGTGCTGCACCTTGTTGCCATGAGGGGCTGTTGCCGTTACGCTAAACAGCAGCCCCATGCCGACTCGAGAATCCTCTAAAATTTCCAATACCGTCTCCAAGTCCCCCTCTCCCGGTAAAGTTCTCGCAGTGGTGAACCAGAAGGGTGGCGTCGGCAAGACTACGACCGCTATTAATCTGGCGGCGTCGCTGGCGTTGGCGGGTCATTCTATTTTGCTGATCGATTGCGACCCCCAGGCAAATACCACCGGGGGGTTGGGTGTTCGCCGGCAGAAGGATTCGGAGGATCAGCGGCTGTCGGTCTACGACGTGCTGCTGGGGCCTACCACGCTGCTGGAAGCAATGCTGCCGACGGATATAGCGACGTTGTGGCTGGTGCCGGGTAGCAAGAATCTGATCGGTGCGAATATCGAACTGGTGCAGGTGGAGCGGCGCGAGTTTCGGCTGCGGGATGCGCTTGAGGCGATTCGGGGAAACTATACGTTCATCTTGCTGGATTGTCCGCCAGCGCTGGATTTGTTGACACTCAACGCACTTACGGCGGCAGATGGATTGTTGGTGCCATTGCAGGCGGAGTATTTTGCACTTGAGGGAATTTCGGAGCTGATCAGTACGTTGGACAAGGTGGCGCAGGCATTCAACCCGGGATTGGGGTTGGAGGGTGTGCTTCTGACTATGTACGATGATCGAACTAATTTGGCGCAGCAGGTAACGCAAAACCTGCAGGCATTTTTTGGCGAGAAGATGTTCAAGACGACGATTCCGCGCAATATCAAGTTGGCGGAGGCGCCGAGCCATGGGCTGCCGGTGGCTTTGTATGAACCCCGTTCCCGGGGGGCCGAGGCCTACAAAGAGCTTGCGCATGAGATTTTGACGCGGAACCATTTCAAAGTTCCCAAGGAAAAGGCGACCTCATGACCACACAGACTGTAGATTCGAAGCGCCGGGCGCTGGGCCGTGGGCTTGAGTCCTTGCTTCCCTCGCGCCCCTCGCAGCCGGCGGCTATTGCTGCGGCTCCGGTGGAAGACCCGACTGGAAGGCCACTTGAGATTCCGCTGGACCATATTGAGCGGAATCCTTACCAGACACGGACTACGTTCGATCTGGAGAAACTAGCTGAGTTGGCAGCTTCGATCGTGGCGAGTGGAGTGGTGCAGCCGATCGTGGTGCGGATGCTGAAGCCGAAGAACGGCGAGGCTCGTTACCAGTTGATTACTGGTGAGCGGCGGCTGATGGCGTCGTACAAGGCCGATAAGAAGACAATTCCGGCAATTGTGCGGGTGGCTTCGGATGAGCAGGCGATGGAGATGACGATCGTCGAGAACCTGCAGCGTGCGGACTTGAATCCGATGGAACAGGCCCGGGCGTTTCAGCGGCTTT
>JAYVDT010000527.1:0-2927 GCA_043749265.1 Rhodanobacteraceae bacterium
TCCTTATTCGGAGCGCGCCACCCCTGCCTTTCCCCCGACTCTGATCCTCCACGGCGAGGCAGATACGGTCGTCGGCCTTTACCATGCGGAAAACCTGCAAGCCCTCTTCAAGCGTCTCAACGTCTCCTACCAGGCGCACATGCTGCCGAACGAAGGGCACTACTTCACTCCCGCAGCCCAGACGCGCATCCTGACAACCGTCGCGGCCTTCCTCCATCAATACCTCTAATGCTGCACGTCGATTGGCGCTGTCAAAGTCGCGACCGAGCACACAAGTCGAAAGGCCGGCTCGTCTACAGTCCGGCTATGCTAGGCAAATGTGCTGCTCGCGGGCTTCAGCCCATCGACTAACAAAGAGCGTAAACGATCAGCCATGGGGCCAAAAATCCCCGTTGACATTACATAATTCTTCTCTATTATGAGCCTCATTGGACGGACCAAAGCGCCTCTATGACCCCAACGAAATACAGCCCAATGAAGCCGACACACCAGCGCCTGGTCCCGACAACGTATGTAGCTTCTCCATGAAGCAAGGAAACGTTTCCCAGTCCTTTCGGATGCCCCTCAACGCAAATCACGCCATCCTCGCTAATTTGGGCTGACCTCCGTACCACAGCTACCGGCATCTGAAAGTTCCCTTGACATCTATGGGCACTCAGCGTCTATCCTCATCCAGAATCGAACCACCTAAAAATCTTTGTCCGGCCACATCAGGCCCGACGCGCGCAAAGGTCAACCAACTTCGCCACGGGAGCAAACAAGAATGTCGACCCAGGCTTCAACCATTCCCAACTCCAGCGCCGGCTTTACCTCCGCCTCTGCCCCCGGGGATGGTTCCAATATCCGCTGGGTCGTCTGTGGGCTGCTCTTCCTCGCAACCACCATTAATTACATGGACCGCAATGTCTTCGGCTACGTCGAACCACTGCTCCACGACGTTCCGTTTATGGGTTGGGACAAACTCGCCGACAAGTTCCATCAGCCAGTCTTCGATAACAACTTCGGCAACGTCATCATCTACTTCCAGATCGCATACGGCGTCGGCTTCCTCGTCGCCGGCCGCATGATCGACAAACTAGGCACGCGGATCGGCTACGCCATTGCCATCCTCATCTGGGGCCTGTCCTCGATGAGCCACTCGCTCGTCACCTCCGTCGCCGGTTTCTGCATCGCACGCATCTTTCTGGGACTAGGCGAATCCGGCAACTTCCCCGCCGCCATTAAGGCCACCAGTGAGTGGTTCCCCAGTAAAGAGCGCGCCAAGGCTGTCGGACTCTTCAACTCCGGCTCCAACGCCTCTGCCCTCATCGCACCCGCACTTGTAGCCTTCGTCACGGCAAAGTGGGGCTGGCGTTCCGCGTTCATCACCACGGGTTCCATGGGTCTGGTCTGGCTGGTCCTCTGGCTCGCCTTCCCGTACGAGCGTCTCCGCCGCGGCTCCATCCAGACCCAGGCCAATCTCACCGCAGACCTGGCGCAGGCCGAAGCCGGCGGCACCCTTTACGGAGCCATCTTCCGCAACAGGGCACTCTATGCCTTCGCTCTCGCCAAAGCCCTCACTGACGGCGTCTGGTGGTTCTATCTCTTTTACCTGCCGCAGTTCCTGAGCCGCAATTACGGTCTCAGCCTCAAAGCGGCCTACTGGTATATCGTTGCGGTTTATCTCGTTTCATCCATCGGATCCATCGCCGGCGGCAGCCTGTCCGGCTGGCGCATGAGTCGCGGCAACTCCGTCAACAGTGGACGCAAGTTCGCCATGCTCCTGACAGCGCTGTGCGTGCTGCCTGTCATCTTCGTTCCGCACATGAGCCAGCTTTTCCCTTCCAATGCCTGGCCCGCGACGTTGCTCATCGCGCTTGCAGCCGCAGCACACCAGGGTTGGAGCGCTAATCTCCTCTCCAGCCCGGCTGACATGTTTCCCTCAACCGCCGTTTCAACTGTCGTTGGCATCGGAGGGGCGGCCGGCGCCCTCGGCGGAGCAGCCTTCACGTGGATCGTAAAGCGGAACCTGTCGTTGCATCAGCTTCTTGTCTTTGCGATGGCTGCCGGGGCATATGTCCTCGCTTTAGCTATCTTCCAACTGCTCGTTCCCCAACTTGGCGAAGCCTCTCCACCACGCCTTGCGTCACGTGTAAAAGCCGCGTAAACCGTTTATCTTCATTGAGGCGTCGCTGATTATGCATGCTATGCTCCTAAAAATTCGTGTCGAAGCGTTCAAACAGGAATAGTCTCGATTGGCAATAACAGGTAGGTTCAGACGATGAAACACGAGACTCCAAAAGCAGAGACACAGGACGGCGCAACCGGCCATAGCCAGCTCACCATGCAGGTCGTCGATCACGTTCGCCAGCTTGTCGCCAACGGTGAACTCAAGCCCGGCGACCGCCTGCCTCCTGAGCGTGAACTAGCTCGCAAGCTCAAAATCAGCCGCTCTTCCCTGCGCGCCGGCATCGGCTTCCTCTCCGCAATGGGCGTGCTCAAATCCCGGCATGGCGCCGGCACCTTCGTCGCCACCGGGCCACCGGCGCTCGATTCCAGTTCACTTACCGTCCTCGGCGCGCTGCACGGCTTCCTTCCGTGGCAGATGTTTGAAGCCCGCCTCGTGATCGAAGCCTCGGTCGCAAGCCTTGCCGCAGAGCGTGCCACGGGCGAACACATCGCCGAACTCGCTGAAGAGGTGGCCGAGATGTACGCCTCCATGGACGACCCGCAGGAGTACCTGATCCACGACATCCGCTTCCACCGCACCATCGCCCGCGCCAGCGGTAACCCCATCCTCGGTGCCCTCATGGAGACCATCACCGCGTCGCTCTACGACACACGGCGGATGACCGTCGACAACTCCAGCGACCTGAAAGAGTCGGCTGAGATGCACCGCGAGATCTACCGCGCCATCCGCTCCCGCAACCCCCCGGCCGCCAAGCACG
>JAYVDT010000528.1:0-2922 GCA_043749265.1 Rhodanobacteraceae bacterium
GGATAAGTCAGGAAGGGAATTCCAGTTGCGTGAGTGCATGGCCCGAAGAAGAGGTACGTAATAAAAACAAATAAGTTGTAGAAGCTTTTCGCTACTCTAACTTAAAACTCGAATTACGCATAGATAAAGTCGCGGAAATTGTGTGATATCCAGAATGCATTCAAAATAGGGCGAAAGATTGTTTTTAGTCCGTCGCAACTTTTCTATTGACACGTCATTCAACCGGCTGTAACGTTGGCCTCATTACCACAAAGCTCACTTCCACCGACCGTGAGGCTGGCAATCTATCTGCGGTCTGTTCGGAAAAAGTGATGATAGTACCTCCCACCACCAGGTTTCCCACCTGCGCAGAGTTCATTGCCCTCCCGGGCAGCGTTTCTTCGCAAACCACAGAAGTGAAGTTGAACTGGTCGAGCCGTCCTATCCTGTCGCCGCACCTAGCAACAGGGTTCAGCACCCCGCAGTCAGCACGCGCAGTCTGTTTTCCGAAATTTATTTCACCTACAAGAAGTTAGGCCACCCACGCCGCTGGCTGCAAAGTTGCCCTCATCGGCAACCTAACCTTTTTTGTCCTCTCATCGATTTTCCAGCTACTAAGTCACTGCTGCAGGAGTAACTCCTCCAGGCGGGCGAGCCTCCTTGTCTTCAGTTGATGACTTAGTCGTATTGCACCTACACGCAGCTCGATTTGTGAAGGAGTCAACGTATGAAACTGACATCTCCTTGTCTTCCTCGTTGGTTAGTAGCCGCCATCGGCATGGGCCTGATGCTCGGCACAGCAGCCGCCCAGTCGAACTACGGTGCCGTCCGCGGCCTGGTCTCCGATGCTCAGGGAGCCGCCGTCGCCAGCGCCATGGTCCAGTTGGTCTCTGACAGTACGAAGATCTCGCGCTCTACTACGTCAAACGGATCCGGCGAATACGTCTTTAATGCAGTGGAACCCGGCAAGTATACGGTCTCTGTTACTGGGATTGGCTTCAAGGCCGTTCAGGAATCCGGCGTTGTCGTCGACTCCGGCAACACCATCCCCCTCGACCTGAAGCTGCAAATCGGTCAAGCGTCTGAGAGCGTGGAGGTCACGGCCGTGGAGGCCATCGTCAATAACGGCACGTCTTACAATGGCCAGCTTATCGACGCGCAGAAACTTCAAAACTTGCCGAACCCCGGCCGAAATCCCTTCCTCTTCTCGAAACTCGATAACAACGTGACACCCGTTGGCGATCCCCGCTTCGTACGCTTTCAGGATCAATCAGGCTCGTCGACTATCTCCATCGCAGGTGCGCCCATGAGCTCGAATAACTATTCGATCGACGGTGTGCCGATAACGGACTTCTCCAATCGTGCCGTCATCATTCCGACGATTGAAGCCGTTGAAGAAGTAAAGGTGCAGTCCAATACCTACGATGGCGAAATTGGCCGCACTTCAGGCGGCATGCTCAACACCACGTTGCGGTCGGGCTCCAGCGTTTACCACGGCGTCCTCCAGGGCGAGACACGACAGACCAACTGGGGCGCAAATCTCTTCTTCAACAATCGGACACCCTACACTGCGAACGGAATCACGTATCCTACAACGCCCCGCGGCGCGGCTGAATTTTACAGTTACGTTGGTGGCATCGGCGGACCGATCCCATTACCCCATTTTCTGGGTGGCGCTCATAAGACGTTCTTCTGGATCGCTGAAGAAGGCTATCGGCAGCGCTCGCCGCTTACAGCTTCCAACGCATTTATCGTACCCACGGATAAACAGCGCACTGGTGACTTCTCGGAGATCGGCGTCGTAGCCAATGGAGTCTGCACCAGCGGCCGATGCATCAAGGACCCTCTGAACGGCACTTACTTTGCCGGCAACGTCATTTCCTCGTCTCGCATCAATCCGGTCGGTCAGGCCCTCGTCAATATGTATCCGCATGCCAACACCCCTGTGACCTCGTACGGCGTCACTAACTTCAATGGTGGCGATACTCTGGGCGATAGGGCCGACGAGTTCAATGGCAAGGTCACGCATGAGTTCGGCAGTAAGTGGCTGGCAGACTTTTACTACCTGCACTACGGCTCCAAAGAGCCCGGCGGAAATGCGCTGATGTCCCAGGCAGGTAGCTCGTCGTCTTACCTGCTCTACCGCAAGGTTGACGCCATTGGCCTGCAAAACACCATATCTCTCAATTCCACCACGCTGCTTACAGTGGGCTTCGGCTTCAATCGCTTCCCCAACGACACCAAGGACATTAGCTCCGGCTTCGACCAGACGACGCTGGGCTTCCCGTCGACCTACACCAGTGCGCTTTCCAAGAGCGGTTTCCCGCGCATCACGACCGACTCCGGCCTGTCGAATGAAGGCACTTCCAACTCCGGTCCCGCTGTTTATTTTTCCCGTAACCTGGTCGTTGGCTTATCCAAGAGTCTGGGCAAGCACAGTCTCAAAGTCGGCTATGCGTACCGGGCAATCTCCCTCACGTTCAAGTCGTTGTCGGACACCTCCGGAACCTTTGCCTTCGATAGCACGTTGGCCGGGGCAACCGCCGCTGACATGCTTCTTGGCTACCCGACCTCCGGCTCGCTCAACATCCCTGCTCAACTGGCCATCACCACGGACTATCAGGCCGCATATCTGCAGGATGACTTCCGCGCCACACCTCGGCTCACTCTCAACCTCGGTTTTCGGTATGAGTTTGAACCCGGAGTCCACGAGCGTAATAACCACTACTCCGTGGGATTTGACCGGACCGCGACCTACAACGTCTTTGGTACCGGTCCGCAGGCCACTGGCGGAGTTATGTTCGCGGGCCAAAACGGATATCCAACCTCCACTGGCAAGATGGGCGGCAAGTACAATCCACGCGCCGGGTTCGCCTACTCGCTTGATGCGAAGACTGTAGTTCGCGGTGGTGCAGGCGTCTTCTACGCTCCGCTGGTGTATTC
>JAYVDT010000529.1:0-2921 GCA_043749265.1 Rhodanobacteraceae bacterium
CCCAATACGGGCGTTGGGCGTCTTGGACAGAACAACAAGAATCCGGACGCGGCCTTTGACAACGGCAAGAGGGGCGCACCAACCTACTTCACAACCATCGGCGCCGGCCAAATCGGTACAGAGCGTCGCGACCAGCACTTCGGTCCCGGTCTCATCAACTTCGATCTTTCCGCCTCCAAAGACTTCCCCATCCTGACGGAGCGAGTCAAGCTGCAATTCCGGGCTGATCTCTTCAACGTCTTCAACCACACCAACTTCGCTAACCCTGTCGCGATCTACACCAGCGCCAGCTTTGGACAGATCACGTCCACGGTCGGAAGTGCTAGCAGCGGTTCTGGTGGCACAATCGGCGGAGCGCGACTGGCCCAGTTCGCATTGCGTCTCAACTTCTAACCATCGCGTACCTGCCAAAGCCGGCTCCTTCGAGGAGTCGGCTTTCTGCGTTTAAGGCTCGAAATCAGTCTCCAACGCCGACATAAACGGAAAATTCATCGTAAATGTGGCCGATAGGCGGTCCGGCCATCGCGGCAGGGGTATCTCCTCGTATTACATCTGAGTTAAGATGGAGAAGTGTTCGGCCATAAGTGCCGTTTCACTGTCCGTGTGGTGCAGGTGCTATGGCCCATTCAGGGCTGGACATCACACCAAAGTCGAGTAGTTTTGTAGCTTCTTAGCTGCGAAGCTTCTGTCCATAGAGTACGTCTTAGAAACGTCCATGGACTTGACTCCCAAAGATGGAGATTGTGGAAACTATCACACAATCCGTCTGGCGCGGTGCTTCTGGAATAAATGCAAGCCTGCCCTTGGGTTTCCAAAATTTGATATTGGAGCCTATGCAATGAAATTGTTCCTTTCAGCTATTTTTGTGGTCCTCGCATCTTTCGCGCAGGCTCAAACGATCACTCCAAACGAGTCGAGCATCGTCCTTCAGTCCCCCAAAAAAGTCGGTATCAATCTCAACGGTCCCACTTATTATCAAGGTGGCGAGATCTATAAGAATCTCCTCTGGCGCAACCCAGGCTTCGAGCCGGATCTGTACCGTGACAAGTTCGTTGCGTTCACTGCTGGCACCACCACCACCTTCACCTCGCCCAATAACTACGATCCCGTCATCGCCAACTTCTGGACAGGCGCAACCTTCCGCCTCTATCGCGGCCTCGCGCACCAGGTAGTCTGTTCCGGAATAGTCTCCGGCAATACTGTCGCGGCCAACAACCTGGGCCCGGTCTACACCTTTGCCTCTCCTTGCTCATCTGCTGTCCAGGAAGGGGACGTCATCCTCCTTCGCCAGGCAGTCCCATGCACCGCCGAATCAACCTGGGAAGCTCAGGGCGGCGGTTGGTGGGGTGGCGTCTCATCCGGTGGAAAGCTTCTTTCGGAGTGCGTCGCCCCATACGACGGATCGCAATCCCTCCGTATGGATGCAACTGCAGCCGGCTCAACGGCAGGAGTCACAGGCTACATCGACACCAATCCTTCAGACGTCGGTATTGTTCTCAACGGGCAGTACACCGTCTCGGGTTTCTACAAAACGGTAGGCAGCCCAACGCTGACCGTGGGTGCGCGACGTCTTGTCACCTCCGCAACTGGCAATCCTCTCAACTGCTCGTCTCAAATATTCTCCGCGTCAGGTACGTGGAAGGCTTTCACCTTAGTCTGCCCTGCCAGTGAAACGAACCAGGTTAGTGCCGGCTCAATCGCCGTTAGCTTAACAGCTCAAAATGGTACCGTTCTTCTCGACGACATCTCTTTCCAAAAGACATCAGGCGTTGACCCAGCCAACACCACAGTGTTTCGCGATGAATTGATCGCAACCCTGAAGGCGCATTGCGCCGGTGCCTCACTCTCAAATGTTCCGTGTGAATTGCGGGACTGGGCGGGTATGAACGCAGAAGAAATAGACAACACCATCAAGCCGATGTTTAAACGGTCGCCATCCTTTGCCGGCGCCGATTACGATGTAGCGCCTAATGGGGGTGGAGCCCTCAGCGTCGGCTTCGAAGAGTTCCTCCAACTCTGCAAGATGATCGACGCAGAGCCTTATTACACCTTGCCCGAAACCACCGGACCGGAGGATGCCGGCAAGTGGATCGAGTACATCAACGGTGCCAGCACGACTCCGTATGGTGCTCTGCGAGCCGCAAACGGCCAGTCTGCCAGCTGGCTCACCGTCTTTCCGACAATCCACCTCCCCATGGGTAATGAGAATTGGAACGAAGGCCGCACCGGACAGGGTTTGGGCTATCGTCCAAACGCTCCAGACCTCTACTATGACTACTCAGTCGATGCCGCTGCCGTTTGGAACGCGATGCGTAAAAATGCTTCATGGCCTGCTGGCGGCACGGGCATTGACCTCGTGCTCGGCTTTCAGGATGGCAATCCCAACTACGGCGTAACGGAGGCCATGGCGCGCGCTAATCCAAACAGTGGTGAACTCGCACCCTACACGCAGTTCAACGTTGGCGATGTCAGCCCTCTCACCGCGCTGTGGAATCCCCTCTTTTACGAGGTCGTCGCCAACACCACCAATCCTGCGACCAGCTTTTTTCAGCAGGGAAACGCGATCAAAGCTCATGGCAAGCTCAACGTCTACGAGTTTGACAACGGCACCAACTTCGGATCTCCGGGCCTTACCCAGTCGGTGCTCGATAGCTTTACCGATGCGGCCGGTTACGGAACCGCCACGGCCCTTCAGGCGCTCCAGCATCTAACCTTTGGCATCGTGGACCAGAACTTCTTCTCTCTGGATCAGTTCGCCTTCCAGATTCCCGGTGGGAATTGGGTTCACAACTGGGGTGCCGTCATGGACATGGGTGGTGCCACAAACGCTTTGCGTCCGCAGGAACTAGGCATGCGCATGGTCAACGCCGCCATCATCGGGCCCATGTACGACTGCTCAGTCGCTAAACCCACAACCTCCA
>JAYVDT010000530.1:0-2914 GCA_043749265.1 Rhodanobacteraceae bacterium
GTCACTGATGACTCCCTCGCCCCCGAAGGTCATAGCACCCTCTACGTCCTTTTGCCCGTCTCCCACGACACTGGCTCTATTGACTGGGCCAAAGAGCAGCCGCGCTACCGCGCTCTGGCTCTCGAACAACTCAAGAAAGTCGGCATCAAGGACATTGAAAGCCGTATCGTCACAGAGAGGATCCTGAATCCCGCGGGCTGGTCAGAGGAATTTGATCTCTACAAGGGAGCTACTTTCTCCATGGCTCACTCACTCGACCAGATGCTACACCTCCGGCCCCACAACCGCTTCGAAGATATCGAGGGAATGTACCTCGTCGGCGGCGGAACCCACCCCGGCAGCGGCCTCCCCGTCATCTTCGAATCGGCTCGCATCACCTCTCGCCTGCTTCTTGAGGACCTCAAGATCGAGCCACAGTGGGAGACCGACGCAGCTAGCTCCATAATGCCTCGCGAACTTGTCGGAGCCCCGTCGTAGGATGACTACGGCAACCATGGCAAGCGAGAGCAACAGCTTTGCACCCTCCGCAACGACACCCGCAGCCTCCAGGCTATGGGCAGACGCCACCGTTGCGGACCGCCTGTTCGTACTCCGCCAAGCCCGCTTTCTCCTCACTGCAAACTCCGAAGCGCTCGCCGACGCCATCCCCGCCGACCTCCGACGGACCCGGGCCGACTCGCTCGCCGCAGAAATTCTCCCCCTCCTGGCCGCCTGCCAATTTCTGGAGCGCGAAGCCGTCCAAATCCTCAAATCCCGCTGCCTTGGCAAGCGCGGCCTCCCTTTCTGGCTTGCCGGAACCGACACCATCATCACCCGCGTGCCTTTCGGCACCATCCTCGTCATCGGCCCATCGAACTACCCGCTCTTCCTCCCCGGTGTCCAGACTCTCCAGGCTCTCGCCGCCGGGAACACCGTCGTCTGGAAACCCGGTCGCAAAGGCGAACCAGTCGCCCGCCTCTTCGCCTCCATCCTCGGTCAGGCTGGGCTCCCCCCAAACGTTCTCCGCGTTACCGCCGAATCCATCGAAACCGCCACCACCGAAATCAAATCCCGACCCGCCAAAATCTTCTTCACCGGATCCGCTCACGCTGGCAAGCAAGTTCTCCACCTCGCCGCAGACTTCGCCATCCCCGTAGTAGCCGAACTCTCCGGCTGCGACGCTGTCTTCGTCTTCCCAACCGCCGACCCCACTCGCGTCGTTGAAGCCCTGACCTTCGGCATGCGGCTCAACGGCTCCGCCACCTGCATGGCCCCCCGCCGCCTCATCCTTATCGCCCCCGAACCGGCTAGGTCTCGACCAGAGCTCGACCGCACTCCGATCGCAGCCCCCAACCTACTCCACCATCTCCAACAGTCCTTCGCCACCACACCCGGAATCCACCTCTCTCCCGCCACCCGCGCCCAGCTGACAGACCTGCTCGACGACGCCCAGTCCAAAGGCGCCACCATTCTGGGCGACCCCACCGCCGATCTTCTCAAACCCATCCTCATCCTCAACGGCACGCCCGAAATGCGAATAGCGCAATCCGACATCTTCGCCCCCATCCTCACCGTCCTACATGCCCGCACGGTCGATGAAGCCGTTGCCATCCATAACATCTGCCCCATGGGTCTCACCGCCTCCATCTTCGGTGAACAAAAATCCGCCGAAGCCCTGAGCACCCGCCTCAAAGTCGGCACCGTAGTCATTAATGACCTTATCGTCCCCACCGCCGACCCCCGCATCCCCTTCGGCGGCCTTGGCAGCAGCGGTTTTGGCGTTACCCGCGGAGCCGAAGGCCTCCTCGAGATGACCGCCATCAAAACCATAGCCAATCGCAAGAGCAAAGATCGCCGCCACTACCAATCCACCGGACCGGCCCATGAAAAGCTCTTCGCCGGCGTCGTCCACATGACCCACAGTGCGACGCTCACCCAAAAATTCAAAGGTCTGCGTCAACTCATCGGCGCAGCCAAAAAGCTGAAATAAGCAGTATTGGAGCAGTTATGAAGGTAGGCGTTGTAGGAAGTGGACTCGCAGGACTCTCGGCCGCATGCACTCTCGCGGCTCGCGGACACCAGGTTGAAGTCTTTGAAAAAAATCCGTGGCTCGGCGGCAAGGCAGCCCAACTCAAGGCGGAAGGCTTCCGCTTTGACATGGGGCCCACCATCCTCATCCAGCCCTCCGTTCTCCGCAAAGTTTTTGAAGAAGCCGGTCGCACGTTGGAAGACTACATTCCCATGGTTCGGCTTGACCCCCAATGGCGCTGCTTCTTTGAAGATGGCAGCCGAATCGATCTCCGCGACAATGCCCGCGAGATGGCCGCATCGCTTGAAGCCATCTGGCCCAAAATGGGTGCCGGCTACCTCAAATTCCTGGAGCAGTCCGAGCAACTCCATTCCATCTCCGACCGCTTCTTCTTCTGGCGCTCCGTCGGTTCCATGCGCGACACCATGGACATCAAAGGCGCGTTTGACCTCAAAGTCCTACGCGACGTTATGCGTATGCGACTTGGCAAATCCGTGGCCGAAGTCATCCGCGAGAACATCGCGGACCCCAACACCGCGCAGATGCTCGACCATTTCGTCCAGTACGTCGGTTCCTCCCCCGACGCCTCCCCTGCCATTCTCTGCGCCATCGGCCACATGCAGATGGAAGAAGGCATCTGGTACCCCATGGGTGGAACCCGCGCCGTGCCGGAAGGCCTTGTCAAGCTAGCCACCGAACTAGGTGTCGTCTTCCACACCGAAACCGACATCGCCCGAATTCGCACCGACGCCCCCTCCAACGGTATCCGTTCCGGCCGCGTCACCGGACTCGTCACCACCCGCGGCATCCCCCACGCCTTCGACGCGGTCGTCTCCAACTCCGACGCCGTCCGCACCCACACCGAACTCATTGGCGGCCCCGTCGCCCGCCACTTTGAAGAAAAGC
>JAYVDT010000531.1:0-2911 GCA_043749265.1 Rhodanobacteraceae bacterium
CATCCGGACTTTCGAGACGTACACGCGTAACACCATGGATATCTCGGCGATTCCGGTGCTCAAGAAGCTAACGCATCTGCCGGTCTTTGGTGATCCTTCACACGGTATTGGGATTCGCGATCTGGTGCCCCCGATGGCGCTTGCGTCTGTTGCTGCGGGAGCTGACGGGTTGTTGATGGAAATGCATCCGAATCCTGACAAAGCGATGAGCGATGGGGCACAGAGCTTGTATCCGGAACAGTTGGAAAAACTGATGGCGCAGCTGCGCTTGATCGCCCCGGTCGTAGGTCGGACGATTGCCTAGGACTCAGGAGTATTGAAACGAAAGATGATCGAAAGCGTCGCCATCGTCGGTACAGGTTTAATTGGGGCGTCTGTGGGTCTGGCGTTGCGCCGCGCCGGCTTCGCAGGGGACATCATCGGGATTGACACGCGCGAGTCTGAGACCCAGACTGCCGTGGAGCTTGGTGCTGTTTCAAGGCAGGGGACGTTTGACGATGCGACTCTTTGCAACGTGGTTTTGCTCGCGGTGCCGGTACTGGCCATCATGGACTGGATGCGCCGTCTGGCTCCAATGATGGGGCCGCGGCAACTGATAACGGACGTGGGCAGCACGAAGCTCGAGATTAGCAAGCTGGGGCAGGTGTTATCGCATGATTCTACGGTGCGTATTCTTCCGGGTCACCCGATGGCTGGTAAGGAATCGGGTGGTGCCGCGCTGGGGGACGGGGCTATGCTCGATGGCGCAATGTGGCTCTTTACCCCGATCGCGGAGGACACTGCGGTCGAGGTGGAGTGGCGGAGATGGGTGCAGAAGTTTGGCTGCAGGACGATGGATATGGATGCGCTTCAGCATGACAAGCTGTGCGCTTGGGTGAGCCACTTGCCGCAGATGGTCTCGACCGCGATGGCCGCACTTTTTGAAGATGAGTTTGGTGATGCGGAAGAGATCACCGCAGTCGGCGGGCGGGCGCTGCGCGAGATGACGCGCCTGGGGGCGAGCCCCTACAGCATGTGGCGCGATGTTGCGATGACCAATACGGATGCGGTTGCGGCGACGTTATTTGCATTGGAGCAACGGCTTGCGCACATCCGCGAGAACTTGAAGACGCCGGAGCTTCGCGACGAGTTTAGCCTAGCCAATACGTTTCGTGCGCGTCGCTAGTGGGCGACGGCGGCTTCGGGCTTCTGGCGCACGCTGACGCAATTCTGAACCGGCTGGAAGCTGAGGTCTGGTATGGCGTTCGGGCGACGGAATTGCGCTGGATCAACGAAACTCTGTAACGCGGCATGAACAATCTGGGAGGGTATGGCTGAGTGCGACAGTGGCGCTCCAAGGTCGCTACAATGAAAATGAGTGGGGCGACCCGCCAATGAGAGGCTAGGGATTCATCGATGAAGCTGCGTCCGGTTCTGCTCGTTCTCGTGCTGCTTTCAGGGTTTTATTACGTTACGACTCGTGGGTTGTCGACCGGGGCTGTTCTGCCCTGGCTTCACTTTCCTGCGCACGATACCAACGGCCACATGACGCTGACTTCATTCCAGGGTCCGAACGGCACGTTTGAACTCCAGGAGGCGGCAGCCGCGCCGGCCTTTGATTCGGAAGAACAGCAGAATATTGCTGTTTATCGGAAGGCACTGCCTTCGGTGGTCAACATCACTTCGACCGCGGTGGCATTCGACTTCTTTAATCGTCCGGTCCCCCAGCAGGGGCAGGGTTCCGGTTTTGTTCTTGATAGACAAGGCCATATTCTTACCAATAATCACGTTATTGACAACGCCCAGCGCGTTGAAGTGACGCTTGGTGACAAGCACAAGTACAAGGCGACGGTGGTGGGGATCGACAAGCAGCATGACCTTGCGTTGTTGCAGATCGCCGCGCCGAACCTGACGCCCGCAACCCTTGCAGAGTCGAACGGACTGGTTGTGGGGCAGCGTGTGTATGCCATCGGTAATCCGTTTGGACTTAGCGGAACGATGACACGCGGCATCATCTCTGCGATTCGCAGCATTCGCATGGAGACCGGAACCCCGATTGAGGATGCCATCCAGACGGACGCGGCGGTGAATCCTGGCAATTCGGGCGGGCCGTTGCTGAACTCGCGTGGCGAGGTGATTGGCATTACGACGCTGATTGCGTCGAATGCGGACCAAAGCGCGGGTATCGGGTTTGCCATTCCTATCAACACGGCCAAAGCCGTGCTGGACGACTTTGCGCGGTATGGTCGTGTGCGGCGACCGTCGTTGGATGTTGTGACGTTGCCGATCGATTCGGATATCGCGGCGCAGATTGGGCTGGCTTCCGATTACGGCATTCTGATTGAGAGAGTGCTGCCTGGTGGGGCCGCGGAAAAAGCTGGGCTAAATGGCGGGAACAAGAGGCTTTACCAGGGCAATACTCCGGTGATGCTTGGAGGTGACCTGATCGTCGCGTTTGACAAGCAGGAGATTGCCTCGCCGCAGGACCTGTCGGCTGCGCTCAACAGCCACCGCGCCGGAGACATCGTGACCGTTACGATCTTCCGCGGACAGAAACGGATGGACGTCAAGGTGACACTGGGCGATGCCAAGGACGCGATTTCGCTCCCTGCACAAACGATTTAGAGACTCGCGAAGGAGCTTATGAACATTCCCGATTTTAGACGCGCGGAGTACAACGAACCACAGGCAATTGAGGGTGAGGTGGTCGGCAGGCCGGTGCGAAACGGCGTGGGAAACACATTCCCTCTCGCTCTGGTTTACGGGCTTGGGGCGGCAATTGTTGGAAGCATCGGCTATGGGCTTGTGTCGTCGATGGGCTTCATGATCAGCATCGTTGCGATTGGCATTGGCTGGCTGGTTGCGCGTTCCATGATGACTGCGACAGGCGGAGTTGGCAATAGGAACTGCCAGATCGCCGCGACGGCACTGA
>JAYVDT010000532.1:0-9630 GCA_043749265.1 Rhodanobacteraceae bacterium
CCAGTCGAGTTATTCATGACAATCTCGGCCCCAGGATAGAGGTGAAACCCGGAGTTTGGACCTGAGATCGCCTCTGCCTCACTCCCCGTCGGATCCGGAATCGCTAATTTGCCCAAGCCCCCAGCAAGGTTGTTACCGTAAATTAGATCTGACCCTGTCAATGAACCGAACGCATAGTATGACGTCCGATAACCAGTCAATTTCAAGTTCGCGTCAAAGCTAATGTATTGGCCGCAGATTCCACCCTGAAAGACTGCAGCAAAAGCATTTGGATTGCGCACCATTACCTGAATCAGCTGAATTCCGTGGTCTGGTGCGCCCGCTGCCGTAATGGGCGCTTGTTCCGGAAACTCGCTCCCGGCAATGCACACGACGCCTCCCTGTCTAAAGCTCGGCGTCCGCGTTCCAATCTCCCCTAGCCGCATCTTGAGCTCGAGAGTCTTGTTCACATTCGCAGTCGTCATCGGATTGGGAATCGCGTGGTCGCTTCCCTCACGGCGGATCACCTCACCCCATGCATCGCTAAGTGGAAGTTCTAGATTGACTACTGGCAGATAGCTCAACCATCGGCTGAAAGGTTGCGGAAGTCGAACGCTTTCTCCGTTCAGATTTCCCGCAAACTTCCCCTGACTAATATTCAGCAGAAACGCCCCGTCCGTGGTCCAGTTATTGCCCGAAGTAAATCGAAGCTCCGGTTGCCGATTGTCGCTTCCCCCAGGCCCGATCACGCCGTGAAAGTAACCCGAGGTCTCCCCGCCATCAAGTGTCGCCATCGTAGTTCCTTCGTCTGACTGCCCATGAATGCCGCCATCCGAGTATCCCCACCCGTAAATCAGCGCACAATCCCCCACTGAGTGGCAGGCGGCGCTCGCATTGAAATATTGGTGTATCCCCCGGGCCGCAAAAATAGCAGTTCCATCATGAACCTTCTGCGTTCTCCACCCACCATCATTCCCAAAGTTCCAGCTTGGCCCATAAGTCGACATGGTGTCATATGCCATGGTCTGGCTAAGGTACATGGTATTCGTGCCTGTTTTGAAGGTCGCCGAACGGCTCTCGCATACTGAATGAAAACCTTCCCTGGCATCAAAGAGGCAATTCGTATCGGTGCCGCTGAAGCGCCGCCCCGTCTGAGAGTGGCTCGTATCTTGGCCGCGCGCGATGACAGCCAGGAACACCGCAAGTATCCCTCCCACTTCCAGCAGCAGGCCCTTCTTCATCGTGCGTCCTCGGCTGTACCCCCGCCGACAAAGTGCACGACCTCCAGCTTGTCTCCAGAAGACAACTCCACCGTCGCCCACAAAGCCCGGCCCACGATCTCGCCATTACGCTCCACCGCCACCCGGTCAGCCTTCAGGCCCAGCAAGCCGATCGCCTCGGAAAGTGTTGCTCCTTCGTCGAGCCCATCGAACTGCTCGCTACATCCATTCAGAATTACGATCAAGGCCATCTCCCAGACAGCCTAACAGTCTCCCGCGCTCAGTCCAAGTGGCTGGAGCTGATCGCGCCCGACACCTTGAAAACCGTGCCAACCTTCCGCTGAATCCACAGCCGCATCCGAACCCGTAGGGGCACCACAATCGCGCACTCGGCAAACACCGCCCGGCTCAGCCGCATCAGGATCTGGATCGCCTGCTGCTCAGCCTGAGGGTCGCGGTCGTCCCTCAGAAATAACCCCGAATCCATCAGATACTCAACCGCATGCCCAAGCGTTTCGAGCGCACGACCCTGCTCCGGGGTGCTACGGCGGCGGACAAAGCCTGAGTTCCTCCTTGGCTTACCAGTGCGCGCCGCATTGGCCACAAGGGTCTCGGGAGCTGAAGTTGAATGCGAGGGGAAAAGATGTGGCAGGGCAAGACTGGACATATGTACGTTCCTCTCCTTGCCCTATCGGCTCCACTACCGCAATCGTGAGCGTTTCAAATTGCTATTTGCGACCCACGCGGAGTGGCCACAGCAGATTCATCGGCCCCTTGCCGCGACCAATTGGTACGGCCGTGCGAATTGCCTCGGTGACGTACTTCTTAGCTCGTGCGGCCGCTTCTAACCCGTCCAAACCCTCCACCAACCCACACAGCAGCGCACTGGAAAAGGCGCATCCCGTTCCGTGAGTCGCATTACTGATGATCCTCGTCGTTCGGAGCCACGTCCCCCCGCCCCCCGCAGGCAGCACCAGATCGGCCCCATCAGCATCGCCGCCCGTAGCAATAATGCAGAGCCTTGGATACCTCTCCTGCAGACTGGCCGCTGCCGTCAGCACCTCCTCCTCTGTCGCCGCAGGCAGCCCGCTCAGCAACGCAAGCTCCTCACGATTCGGTGTAATCCAGTCAACTAAAGGGAGCAGACGAGTCCTCAGCACTCTCAACCCGTCGACGTGCAGGAGTTCCCGACCAGTACTCGAGCGGATTACCGGGTCCAGCACCACCGGCAGACGTCGCAGATCCAATTGGAGTGTTTCAACATAAGCAGAGACTATATCCACGTTCCCTGTCGTCGATAACATGCCAATCTTCACGCCGTCTGGCGGTAAATCCTGCGTCAAGAAGTGCAGCTTTTGTTCCAGCAAGGTTGCCCCGACTGGATACACAGCCTGCACGCCCATAGTCGACTGTACGGTCAGCGCGGTAACCGCCGAGATCCCGAATGCGGAGTACGCCGCGAATACCGCCAAGTCCGCCGTGATGCCGGCGCCGGACGAGGGATCAAATCCGGCAATCGTCAAAAGCGTCTTCATCGGAGCCCAAACGAGTCAGAAACGCACTCAAGGAGAAAAAATTTAAAAATCTGTCCACACCACGTTTAAAGCGAAACAGGGTAAGTTCACAATGCAAAGCACACGAATCAAGGGCAAAACCAAGTTTTACATCTTCCCAAATCTTTATCACAACACACTGTGCAAAGCAAACTTCTCGCAGCCTAACCGATTCAGTTTGTTTGACTTACGCTCTCCCACCCCAGAAAATAAGGGAGTGAGTGAAATATCCCACAATTCGAAGCCCGTCAGTGGCCGCTCTTCGAGCGTGCACGCGCGACTACGGCTAGTAAAGAACGCCAGTATAAAAACAGTTCTTGCCCTCTGTTTGTTTGGTCTAACGGCAACCACCTTGGCCGATGACCACATTAAGTCAACGCAGCTTTCAAACACCTCCGCCCTCGCCACCGGTACCAAATTGCGGCACTGGCTGCAGACTGGTCAAGCCTCCTGGTATGGCCTCAAGTTCCAAGGCCATAAAACTGCCACGGGGGAGCACTTCGACATGCACTCGCTCACCTGCGCGCATCGCAGCCTTCCCCTCGGAAGCTGGATCCGTGTGACAAACCTCCGCAATCGCAAGAGCATCTTCGTGCGCGTCAACGACCGCGGGCCCATCGCCAACAATCGCATCGTCGATCTCTCCTTTGCCGCGGCCCACGCCGTTGGACTGGATGGTATCGGCAAGGTCAAGCTTGAAGCCGTCTCTCCTAACGACCCGGAGATGACCCGAGCGCTAGTTGCCCAACTGCAGGTACCGGCCATCCCTCTGGTTTCCAGGTAACACTTCTGCAGAGACGGTAGACTTTTGAGAAGGAGACTGCCGCCCATGGACGCCCAAGAAAAGCCATCCGGAGACCCCGCCGATTACCTGATCGTTGCTCTTGACTTCCCTTCCGCTGCTCAGGCCCTGGCCTTGGTCGACACGCTGCAAGGTCGCTGTCGTTGGTTCAAGGTTGGACTCCAACTCTATCTTGCAGAAGGGTCTTCCATCATCTCGACGTTGCGGGAACGCGGTTTTAGCGTCTTTCTGGACCTTAAACTCCACGACATCCCAAACACAGTCGCCGGCGCCGTTCGGTCGCTGGCATCGTCGGGCGCTTCCCTCCTTACCATCCATGGTCTTGGTGGCGCCGCGATGCTCAGCGCAGCTCAAAAAGCGGCCCTAGGTCCTGGAGCGCCTCGCCTTCTGGCTGTTACTGTGCTGACCAGCATGGATCAGAATGAGCTCACCGGAATCGGTATTCAGGACTCCCCGGTTGATGAAGTCTTGAAGCTCGCCAGACTCGCCCATGCCGCCGGTGTCTCCGGAATGATTTGCTCGCCACAAGAAGTGGCCTTGCTTCGGGCTCAACTTGGAAACGAGCCGATACTTGTCGTCCCAGGTATTCGGCCCGTCGGTGGAAACAGCATGCCCGACGATCAGCGACGTGTGGCGACTCCGGCCGCTGCACTCGCCGCCGGTGCCTCCATGCTGGTAGTCGGGCGACCTATCACCGAAGCAATAGATCCACAGAAGGCGTTCAACACAATCCTGGAAGAGATTGCTGGCGTTCTTATACAGGCATCACTGAAAGGTCGCTAAGGCGCAAGGCGAGGCTTTTGGCAGCTCCTCCTCCTCGAACAAACTCCCCCAGAGGCAGTTCGGTGACGATGTAGCCCGCGGCCTGAAGTTTGGCTGCAGCGCCCCCCTGAGCGGCATGCATCAGGACGTGCTTCCCAAGGTTAACCACGTTGCACCCGAACTGCGTGGCTTCCTGCTCAGTCAGGGTGATGCGCTGGCTCGCTGGGTAAGCCGAATGAATTCTTGCGAGCGACTCCGTGTCGAACGCCTCGGGATAGTAGAGGAGGTGTCCACCGCTCAGCGGAGCAAAACACGTGTCTAGATGGTAAAAGCGTGGGTCTACCAGGTGGAGAGAGATCAATCTGGTATGCCATGCGTCCGCGACATGGCGATGGCTATACCGGCAGGTCCTGGCGCCATGTGCGGCCCATAGGACACCCATTGTCGGGTCGAACTGCGCGTCACCCTCGCCCTCAAAAGCCGTCTCGCGCGGCGTATCCCAGATGATAAATCCGTTGTCTTGCAGCCACCCGCGCAGATGTTGCTCCTCTGGCTGGCGTTCAGGGTGGGCGAAACTTGAGATGGCGGCAACTCCGTGCTTGACCAGCGCGGAATGTGCCACGAATGTCATGTCAGGTGCGCCCGGTTTGGGATGCAGCAAGCGGACATCGGCAATTTGCTTCAGCGCCGCATAGAGTCCACGCCATTGGGCGAAAGCAGCGTCCCGGCTGGGCCGATGCAGGTTTCCTGCCATCCATGGATTGATAACGTAGCCCACGTCGTACCATTCCGGCGAACACATCAAAAAGGTTGGCCGGGTGAAATGCGTGGATGCCGCACCTACGGCGATCGCCTCTGTTACTTCCTGGATCTTCTGCACGCGAGCCCTCACTTCCGCGATTGAGTTTGCCAACGCGGAGGGTCAATCGTCAATCCCCCATCGTGGATATTCAGGATGCGAGGTAACAACTTAGGTCCCAAAGCAGAAAGGGAGAGCCGTTGGCTCTCCCTTCAAGTGAATGCTTCCCTGTCGTTTAGAGCTTTTCGAAGAAATCACATGCCGAGCAGGAGATATAGACTCCGCCGGGAACGCCGCGTTCGCGGTCCTTGACGCGCTTAACGATGCGTGTTGCTTTGGAGCACTTCGGACATTCTGTGCTCTTGTTGGTATCCATGACCTTCTTGCGGTCGCCTGTTTTGGCAATCTTTGCCATTATGTGCTCTCCATGCTGCCAGTTGATTTGGCTTCGTGTGCGTGTACGGAGGTGTGAAAGCGCCACCTCCCCCTGTGCTCGCGCGCAGTTTCTGCAGTTTGAAGTCCAAGCAGTAGAGTATCAGTTGCAGATCTTTCAAGCTGACTTATCCTGGGGTGCCGTTCTTAAGCCTTCCCCAACGTAAGGATCTGGATTGTTCTTTTGAGTTGCTGTTTTCAATTCTCCGTTTCATATTCAAAAATGCAACTATCTATTTGGGGATTGTGGATTGAGTCTGTCCTGCGGTCCCGGAGAGGTAGGATCTGCCGGTTTGCCAGCACCCGACCGCTCATCCGGGAACTGCACGCGGTGGTCGGTACGGGCACTGGTGGGCATGTCGGCAGGCGTCTTCGTTTCGGTTGGAAGTTTCAGCGAAGGCGCCGAAGACTCGGTGCCGGCAACCGGCCCGTCGTGCACATCTACCACTTTCACTGGAGTCGGAGAGGTATAGCCGGCCATCTCGTCTTGGTCGCGAATCTGCAGAGGACTGCCCAATGCCGCAACCTTTATCTGGCTGACCCGGTCGCCGACAAACCTCACGAACTGGATTGTCTGAGGCTGATGACCGTAAATCCACTCTTCATACCGCCCTTCGGCGGAGGTCTCCCTCACCTTACTCTCCGGCTGGCCCAGTGCCGCCAGCACCATACGGTGGTTCATTCCGACCCGCACCTCATGCGAGGCAATTGCGCTCTTCAGCGGTGCCGGCAGGGTTTCTGCATAGGCCTGCTCGCCAGTCTTCACGCCAAAGTCAACCAGAGGCTCCAGTAGCGCCTTTACTTCTGGCGCTGTCAATTCAGGAATGCCGCCTTCAAATACGAGTGCGATCCTGCAACCCGTCGCGGGGTTCCCTTGCGGAGCAGTATTGGGAAGATTACCCATCCCTATTTGTATATGGCTCAGAAACCGATGCTTGGCGTAGGGCCCACCATTCAGGTCGATAAGGATGCGATCTCCCTTGAACTCGAGCCCGGTAATCGCAACGCGATCTCCCAGTGCGGCGGCCTGCCCTTTCTTGTAAATCTGTTGTTTGTATACATCCGGACCCGGGGTCATGTTTCCGTTGGCTTGAAGGCTAATGACGGTCGCAAGCGGGAGAACCCGGTGAGCGAAGCCCTGCTCTGCCTCAAGGTTGCGGACCAGGTCGCGGCGGCCGCGCTCGGTTAGTGTCTCGTTGGGAAGTTCTACTCTGGTCGGTGTGAAGTCTGTCTTGATATCTGCAGTGGCAGATTTCTCACCTACGGTGAATACCTGAGAATGCACTGAGATAGGCAAGACAGCCAGGACTGCTAAAGCGAGAGAAAAAATCCATTTGTCTGCGCTGAGCTTCACCACTGCACCTCAGATTCTGACAGATTGCGCTTTTTGGAAGGCTTTTGCAAGTCGCGCTCGCAACATTCGGGATGCGGTGAAACATTTCTGCCGCCACTGAAGTAGCACACCCTAAGGTGTGGAATCTCATTGCGGCGGCAGGGGTCCTACCTCCTTGTCGAAACCAGGGGTGCCGACGATAGAGCGGGTTTGCGAGGTTGTCGAGAGAATCTGCACCAGTGGGGGTGGAGTGGCGACCTTGTCCAAGGCCACGTGAGCCGCGGGAGGAGCAACTGTGACTTCGTACCCCGCTGAGACAATTGGCGAGATCGTATACCGCCAGGCATATTCTTTTGTAGCGCGGTACAGCAACACCATGCCCACTAGGATGATCAGGGTGGTCAATAGCGCGGCGTCTGGACCAAATGCGCCCCCGGTAAGCCAGCGCGGACCAGCGACGCGCGTGTCCATGATCGAGTCTAGGTTACCGTGTCCCGCAATGGGCAGTCCGAAGATCACTGCGGTGACGGCCCGATAAGCGAAGTGCAGACCCCAGCCAACCCACAGGCCATGAGTCCGCAGATATGCCATCGCAAGGAGCAGACCAAAGACCGATCCACCCAGTACGGCCATAAGGAGGTGCCCCGGAGGATTGGCGGAGACGAGCATAATCCCAAAGCCAACGGAGAGCAGGATCGAGGCCCACGAAGACCCAATAGCATCGGTTAGGCGTTGGAACGGGTAGCCCCGGAAGATAGCTTCCTGAGCGATCGTTACGACGAGTAGCGTGAGAACGGCCGTTGCAATGAGACCTAACTGGCTGGTCCTGATCGCAACGATCGAATGCAGATGCCCGGTGAGCAATAGGGGCATGACAGTGAGCAGCGAAAGCGTCCATCCGATGGCGGCCCCCACACCCCACTCCGTTGGCCATCCAGCCCGGCGCGGCAGTGGAAGAACCTCAACTCGCTGCCAGCCGCGCGCCGCGACCCAATCCAGACCCCTAAAGCCGATAACGACTAGAAAGAGCAAAAAAAATGCTTCCAGCAGAGTCTGAAAGGCAACGAGGTTGAAGCGGACGCAGATGCCTTGGGCTGCGCGGTCAGCGATGGCGCTGGCAGCACCTGCCCACGCAATGGCGGTGATGAACAGGGCGAACTGCAGCCCGCGCGGAATCTTCCTGATGCCAGCGGTATTTGAGGATTGTGCCAACTAGTCCTTGTAGTTTATCGAGACGGGCTCGAAGAAGATTCTTATTGAGCTATGCGGGCTGCGTAGTGGTGTAGAACTGCGCCATGTTGCGGAACTTTTCATAGCGCTTTGCGAGAAGCTCGTCGATGGACATGTTCCTGATCTCGTTGAAGTGGTGACAGAGGCGCTCGTTGACGCGGGTGAAGGCGTCGCCGGGGTCTGCTTGAGTGCCGCCGGGTGGCTCTGATATGACGTCGTCTACGCAGCCTAGTGCCTTGGTGTCTTTGGCGGTGTAACGGAGCGAAGCGGCGGCCTGCTGCTTGCGGGTAGCATCCTTCCACATGATCGAAGCGCAGCCTTCGGGCGAGATCACCGAGTAAATGGCGTTCTCGAGCATCAAGACGCGGTCAGCTACGGCGAGTGCGAGAGCACCGCCGGATCCGCCTTCGCCGGTGATAGTGGCAATAGTGGGGACGCGGAGTTGAGACATCTCGAACAGGTTGCGTGCGATCGCTTCGCCCTGGCCGCGTTCTTCAGCTCCGATGCCGGGAAATGCTCCTGCGAGGTCAAGAAAGGTGAAGACCGGGCGGCCGAACTTCTCGGCGAACTTCATGGCGCGAAGGGCCTTGCGGTAGCCTTCAGGCTCCGGGCTGCCAAAGCGACGCGTGACCCGTTCCTTTAGGGTGCGACCTTTCAGGTTGCCGATGACCATTACGGGGCTGCCGTGGAAGCGGGCCATTCCGCACGTCATGGCGGCGTCATCGCCAAAAGCTCGGTCGCCGTGGAGTTCGTTGAAGTCGGTGAAGAGAGCTTCGATGTAGTCCATGGGATAAGGTCGTGCGGGGTTTCGAGCGAGTTCGGTCCGGACCCACGCCTCGGGAACGGGCGTTTGACTCGCGTGAATCTGTGTCAGCGTGCCTGCGTTTTGTTCTAACATCTTTCTTATTGTAGCCGACGTTCTGTGGGGTGTTTGAAGACGTGAACGAGCTATACCCCGTCCGGGGTGTTTGGTCCTAAAGTATTCAATCGATTGATGTTAGATTCGGACCTTGGTATACCATCACGAATCTCTGGGGAGAGCCAGACGTGGTTTGGATCTTGGGAAACTCGAGAAGTTACTTCTACCGTGTGCCTCAAGGAAGCTGGGAAATGTCAAGCGAAGATTACTCAGAAGGAGCGTAAATCCCTTTGAGATGGCAACAACGAATGAGGGCCAGGTTCACGACGCAGGCGAAGGGTTGGAGGCGAGATCGGGAGCTGGTGCCGGTATGAGGATGACGGAAATCCCTCGACTGCGCCACTCGCGGTGACTCTGCGAGTGGCGCAGCACAGGATGACACTTTTTTTGTTCCGGGCATTGCTCTCGGCTATTGAATTACGCGGACTCCGCCTCGGCCTACTAATTCTTCTACTCGGTCGATGAAAAGGCGGTCGGCCAAGACGGCTAGCTTGGTTGGTTCCAGGACGACGCAGAATTCGCCAGGCTCTTCGAGGTCGAGAAGGAGTTTCCCTTGGCCGGGACTATCGCGAAAGAGGGTCATAAGTTTGGTTAGAAGAGC
>JAYVDT010000533.1:0-9625 GCA_043749265.1 Rhodanobacteraceae bacterium
GACTTCGTTGGCGCGCCCTGCGGCATCATGGACCAGTTCATCTCGGCGTGCGGCGTCCGGGGAAATGCGCTTGCCATCGACACCCGCGCCCTGACAGCAGAACTCGCCCCGATTCCGACCGCTCTACGGTTGGTTGTTTGTAATTCGATGGTGCGGCACTCGGTCGGAGACGGTGAGTATGGCGAGCGGCGGCGTGAAGTGGAAGAAGCCGCCCACGCCATCGGGCTCAACAATCCGCAGGTTCATCAGCTTCGCGACGCCTCACTCGCCGACCTTGAAGCGGCTCGCTCGAAGATGTCGCATAAGGCGTTTCTGCGCGGACGCCACGTGATTACGGATAGCCAACGCGTTCTGGACGGGTTGGTCTGCTTGCGTGCAGGTGATGCCAAGGGCTTTGGCGCGCTTATGACCGATGCCCACGCCAGCTTCCGCGACGACTTCGGCGCAAGTTGCAGAGAGTGCGATCTGCTGGTTGAACTTGCACATAAACTCCCGGGCTGCCTGGGGTCCAGACTCACCGGCGGAGGTTTCGGCGGATGCACCGTCAGTCTCGTCGATGCTACAGCCGCGAGTGCCTTTGCCGCCGCGCTGCAGGCTGGCTATCTTGAATCCACGGGCGTGACGGCCCAAACCTTCGTGTGCGAGATTGCCGACGGAGCCAGTCCGGTAATGAGCCAGTAAAACTATGCGTATTGGAATTGACCTCGGCGGCACCAAAATTGAAGCGCTCGCGCTGGATCATGACGGCCGCGAGCTTGTCCGTCACCGCGTCGATACGCCCCGGCACGACTACCAGGGGACGCTCGACGCCATCGCCGGTCTCGTTCACCGTCTGGAGAAGGAAACCGGCCAAACCGCCACGGTCGGCGCTGGCATTCCGGGCAGCATCCGCGCGGCTACAGGGCTGATAAAGAACGCCAACTCGACGTGGCTCAACGGTAAGCCGCTGCGCGAAGATCTTAGCCGGACTCTTGACCGCGAAGTACGACTCGCGAATGACGCGAACTGTCTGGCGGTCTCAGAGGCAACAGACGGCGCGGCCCGCGGGTTCCGAACGGTCTTTGCCGTGATATTGGGTACCGGGTGCGGCGGTGGCGTTGTGATTGATGGAAAACTTCACGCTGGTCCCAACGGTGTCGCCGGCGAGTGGGGCCACAACCCGCTTCCGTGGCAGACGCCGGATGAACATCCCGGTCCACATTGCTATTGCGGCCAACACGGCTGCCTGGAGGTCTGGATCTCCGGCACGGGGATTGCTTTGGACTTTGCAAAGGTCACGGGTCGGCAGCGAACCACGCGCGAGATTGCGGCTGGGGTGGAAGCTAAAGACCTGGACTCACTTGCTGCATTCGACCGGTTTGAAGATCGTCTGGCGCGTGCCCTGGCCTCGATGGCAAACGTGCTGGACCCCGACGCGATCGTCATCGGTGGCGGTGTCTCTCGGGTGGAGCGGCTCTATCGCAACGTGCCGGCTCTGGTCCGTCGCCATACCTTCGGCGGCGACTTCGACACACCCATCTTCCCGGCAAAGTTTGGCGATTCCAGCGGAGTCCGCGGCGCTGCATGGCTGTGGCCGCCAACCGGAAAGTAAGGTTTACTCTTCCAGCGTATGTTGCCGCGGCAGTATCAAAAGCCCCACCAGTGGATAGATCCAAAACAGCTTGTCCGGCAGGTCGACGCTCTTCCAGACGCGCGGCCGCCAGACAAACCGCCGCACGACTTCCAGGAACGATCGGATGCCAGGCACCAGGCGGAGTTCAAATGCAAGCCAGCTTGCGGGGCTGGTGTAGCTCCGATGCGGGCGAAAGTTATGCTTCAGCAGAGACTCGGTGGTGCGCTCGCGGACCTGCATCGCGATCGGGTCAGTGGCCGGCAGAAGTCGCGGGCTGTCGGCGCGGGTGCCCATCCAGTCGTTCGAAAGATGGATTGCTGCGCTCATCTGGCCCAGTAGGCCAAGCTCTTCCGCCCGAGCAAGGGCAGCTTCCAGGTCATCCTCATCGAACAGGTCCAGAAAGGCCGCGACGTCGGCCAGGCTTTTAAAATACGTCCACGCATCGGAGAGTCCATGCGCGGCGATATAGATGAACTGGTCGCGCGGTGAGAACACCCGCATGGGCACCCCGAAGACCTCGATCGTGGTGTAGCAGGCATGCGAAAGCATGGGGTTGGCGGCATGGAAGCGGTTGTTGAATAGCCGCCAATGCAGATCAAGCTCGAAGCCAAGCGTACGATTTTCGAGGGTAAAGTCCTTCCAGAACGTCACGTAGGAGGCGATCCGATGGGGCGTCAGCCGGCAGGTTGGGTTCAACACCGTGTAGCCGGCTTTTTTGAATAACTCCAACTGCTCCGCCAGCCGGGTCGGCGAGGTCAAAAGGTCGATATCGCCGACGTGCCGGGCGTTCGCGTTGCCAAACAAAAACTGCGAGAGGGCGACCCCTTTCAGGACGGAAAACTCCAGTCCGCCCTCCGCGTATAGCCTGCCGAGACGCTGCACCTCGGCTGTACATCGTAACGCCTCAAAGGCGTTTCCCTGGGCCTGCCGTTGCAGATCTTCGTAAACGAAACGGGGCACGCCTTGGGTTCGGACCCGATCCAGTGTCTCAAACACCAGGGAGCTTAATCGATGGTGCGTGGTGACGGCGAGCATCTCCGGCCAGTTGAACCCTGGCTGGGCGATCAATTCCCGAATTTGAACCAAGTCCTCGTCGCAGCAGTTGCGGCGTGCGCACAGCAGCATGAGTTGGAAGTGGCCCGGGAAATCACAAAACGCCAGCATCAAATGCTCCCGCAAGATAAACTTGCCAAATACTGAAAGGGGATTGGAATTGGTCGAACCGCAATTATATGCGTTCTCGGGATACATGTCGCAGAGTGTTGCGGATGTCTTACAAGACGCTCGCCCCAGCAAACGGAGAGTCGCGCCGCGCATATGAGCCCTGATTCCAGGTCAGGACGAGCCTGGCGCAAGGCACGCAGCCTCGTTCGCAGACTACGCGAGGTGGAATCTGACAAACTGGGAATGCTCTTCCGCACGTTTTGCCTGCTCCTGACGGCAAAGTTCGCGCTGCATTTCTTTCCCGTCAGCCGGGTTATCGCCTGGAAGACCAAGCCACTCCGTGGACCCGCTCCGAGCACCTTCGATAAGGAGCGGGTGCTGGTTCGCTGGGCGGTCCTCGTAGTAGCGCGTTATTCTCCCGTGCAGTTTGTGTGCTTTCCTCAGTGCCTCGCGGCCAGTGCTCTGCTGCGCCATCGCAGAATCCCCAGCCTGCTGCATTATGGAGTCACCCGCGAGGACGATAAGCTGATCACGCACACCTGGCTCGAAGCTGGCGGCGAGATCGTCATCGGCGGCGAGGTCGCGCACAAATTCTCGACCCTTGCGACCTATTGAACGCGAAGAAGAGGACAAGCTTGCACTCCTTACGAAAGTTTTTCCACTTCCTCTGGCAGACCGCGCGCTGGCAACTGGTCGCCGCTCTCGCGCTCTCCACGCTGCTCTCGTTGACGGAGGGCATCAGCCTCGCCATGGTGTTTCCGGTCATCTCGCTGCTTGGGGATTCGACCTCCAGCCCACGCCCGCCAGGGCCTCGTACAAAGCTTCTCTTTAGTTTCCTCACTGCCAGCCACATTCCCCGCTCGGCGTGGCTCGCGTCGCTGCTGTTGGTCGTTCTGTTGAGTGTCGGGCTGCTTGCCCAGCTGAACGGCATGCTCTCGACGCTGGAACTGGGCATTATTCTGCGCCTGCGCAACTCGCTGGCAACACGAATCTTCCGCTCCATTCTCCACGCTGACTGGGCCTTCGTTACGCGCGGCCGTTCCTCGGAACTGACTCACGTTCTCACTGGCGAGCTTCCCCGCATCGGTAACCTGACCAGCGGCCTGATGGGCCTGGTCTCGAACGGCATGGTCGCCCTGCTCATGCTCGGCATCGCACTCTATCTCGCACCGTTGCTGACGTTGGTCGTGCTGGTCTGCTTCTCCCTGCTGATCCCTTGGCAGCGCCGCGCCGGTCGCGAGATCTACCGCTCAGGTGATGAAGTATCGGACAAGATGCGGGACGTCTTTGATTCATCGACCGAGCGCTTGAGCAATCTCAAGGTAGTCAAAGCCTACGGGGCGCAGGACCGCGAGTTGGAAGTCTTCACCCGGCGCTACGGCGCCGTCACCGCTGAACTTATGGACAACCAGTGGCGATCCATCGCGGCCTCGCGCTGGTTCCAGATCTTCTCCATGCTGGCGCTCTGCGGCGTCATCCTGCTCGGCCTCGGCCCCCTCCATCTCACCGCCGGCACGATGCTCATATTCCTCTTCGCGTTCATGCGTGCGGCCCCTCGGCTCAACAACGTCCAGACCAGGTTGAACGAAGCCCTGGCGGACCTGCCCGCTTATGAACAGATCGACACCTTCCTGACCGAGTGCGATCGCAACTCCGAGCAGGACGAACTGCCCTCGCCCGCCCCCACGCTCCGCCGCGAGCTTACCCTCCGCGGCGTCACCTTCGCCTACAAGGCAGGGGGAAAACAGGTCCTGCGCCAGATCGACCTGACCCTATCCGCCGGACAGATCACCTCGATTGCCGGCATCTCCGGCGCAGGTAAGAGCACCGTCGCGGACATCATCATGGGCCTGCTGGTGCCGCAGGAGGGAACCGTTGCCGCCGACGGCACCCCCATCGTCCGGGCCAACGCCCGCTCCTGGAGAGGCCAAGTGGGGTACGTCAGCCAGGATACGCTCCTCTTCCACGACAGCATCCGCGCCAACCTGCTGTGGGCCAAACCCGACGCCACCGACGCCGATCTGGCCGCCGCCCTCCAGGCCGCCAGTGCAGGCTTCGTCAACACGCTGCCGCAGGGAATGGATACCGTCGTTGGCGACCGCGGCATGATGCTCTCGCACGGGCAGCGCCAGCGCATCGCGCTCGCACGCGCGCTGTTGATTGCGCCGTCGCTATTGATTCTGGACGAAGCCACGAACTCACTGGATCTCGAAAACGAAGAGAACATCCTCCGCTCGGTGCAGGCGCGAGGTCACTCCGTCACGACGTTGCTGATCTCGCATCGACCCTCTGCCGTTCGGTTCGCCGACCGTATCTTCGTACTGGAAGCTGGCAAAGTCGCCCTGCAGGGAAGCTGGGAAGAGGTTCGCGGCGTGGTGGAAGCTCAGGCCGTCGAGGAAGCGATCGGCGCCGAACCCGGCCCCTCGCCCCCATCCCTGGCCTGATCTATCTGACCCATTGAATCAATGTGATCCACAGGTGCCTCGTGGCTCAGGAGAAAGTAGCCCAGATTGAATCCACGGCTCATGGCTATGTTCCACATGGCGTTGACCCGGCTCGTCTCGTAGCCCTCACTCGGCCAGGTCTCCAGCAGCCGGCCAAGCTTCGGCAAGTCGAGAACCCGCTTTGCCACGGGCGACTTTTCCAGCGCGATCAACTCCGTTCGCAGCTCTGGCAGCGCCTCTCCCAGTGGCAGGTACCAGTCCGCGCCCTGACGTCCACGCTTGCTGTAAAGGTTCACCGTCGCATCCGGCAGGCGGCCTTTCATCGCCCGCCGCACCAGCGAGCGCCAGTGTCCGCCCACAATGTACTGCTCCTGCGGGATGCCAAAACAGAAGTCGTAGATGCGTTTGTCTGCCGTGGGGTCTCGCGGATCAAGGTGCGCCATCGCACGGATACCGGCGTGGACCGGCCCCGAATCGACCCACTCGAAAAGCGATGCCTGTTCCTCGAGTGATGTCTTGCCAGCATGATAATGGAGCTGCTCCAGCCGCTCGATACGATTGTGCTCTTGAAGTAGGGAAGGATTCAGGATGATCTTGTCCGTAAGCGCGAACGCTTGCGCAGGTCGCAGTCGCTTGAGCAGCCAAGGCGGTATCAGGCCATTGGTCGCAGCTGAAAATGCTCCCTTGTAAGAAGCCTCGCCATCCTCACGCACAGACTTTACCGTGCGCAGCAGCTTGATCCACTTGCACTGCCGGAACAACTCGGTCAGGATCGCCGGACTATCCCAACTCATGGTCCCATTTCCAGCGTGGCCCTCGAGCATCACGCCCAGGCCCCGCGCCCGTGCTTCATCCTGAATGGCAGAAAGCCAAAGCAGGTTAGTCGCATGGACGACGGGTAAATCCATCGCATCCGTCCAGCGCTTTATCGTCTCGGCTAGTCCGTACTTGGCACCTGTCACCAGGACGTGATCCACGTTCCGGAAGCATTTCGCAACCTCCGCTGCGCCTGCACCCTCGGAGGCAATGTCCCATGGGTTTGCCTTGCCGTTAAAGTCGGGACGAGGAATAGACGTGAACGAAGTCAGACCTTGGCCTCGTTGCTCCAGTAGCAACGCAGCAGAGGCCGTCACGCTGGAGCTGTCGAGCCCCCCGCTCAGGTGTGAACCGATTCCCCGTGGGCTGCGCAATCGGACATCTGTGGCCCGATCCAGAAGCTCCCGAAGAGCGTCGGCGTACTCCTCATCCCGCTTGTAACGAACAGGCTTGGCGTTCGACGGGTGCCAGTACTGCCTGCATTCAAGTCGGTCCTGCGTAACCCTGAGTAAGTGGCCCACAGGCAGTGCTTCTACGCCCTTGAAGAAACTTTGCCTTCCTTTCGGCGGTATGCCGATGAGCCAGTCAGCCACCTGGTCTTCGCATACGCCTGCGGAAAGCTGCGGCAGCGCAAGCAGTCCCTTTGGCATGGAGGCCAGCGCGAAGAAGTCTTCTGTGTGTGCAAAAAACAGGGGCCGTTCTCCGACATGATCACGCGCTGCAAACAGCTCGCGCCGGATGGGATTCCAGACCGCAAACGCAAAACCACCATAAATGTGATCCAGGCAGGCTTCCCCCCAGCGCAGCCAGGCCGCCAACAGAATCTCCGAATCCGCCTGCTCCTCCTGCTGCACAATCCCCAAATTGCGTATCAGGTCTGTCCTGTTATCCAGGCGGACGTCCGCAACGAGACATGCAGAGCCATCGGTACTACAAAGGGGTTGGCGGTCGTGTATGTCTTCTGGGAGCAGCCGCATCAGGTTTCCGCCAAGCGAGATCTGTTGATCTCCCCAGCGAAAAGTGTGGTCAGGTCCATACTTTGCCTGAGCCGCCTGCATCCGTTCGTGCAGTGGGTGCGCTTTGGTCAGCCGGCCTCGACTCCAGAAGGCACTAATCGAAGACATGGTTGAAGGTTACCGCAAGAATCTGTTCCCAAACCAAAGCTTACCAACCACGAGGCTTCGGGGTCCGTCACACACCGGTGAGTCCAACTAGACAGCGCCATAACTGTATGGGCCTTATGACAGGCTGCGAGACAGCACGGTGTGCGCCTAATTCGACTTCACATGCGACATCGCGGATGGGCTTCTGAACAGTTGCGATGGACTTGTTTGAATAACGTGAGGAGAGGATGTACTTCGGAGAAGCACTGAGGACAAACCTTTCAAAAGCCCTAACTCTTAGAATGTAGTAGGACTGCATCCGGAATTCCGAGGCTGGTAGCATTCTGGGCGAGCTTTATAAGCGTCACTTCGAGGCATGGCTTTGTCCAAACTTTTTGCTTACGCACGGTGTCCACCTCTGTAAAGCGTTTCGGAACACGCAATGCTGGGCCCAAGTAACTACATGTCTAAACAGATCCAAAATGTTCCAAGAGCGAATGTTAGCTCTTGGAGTGAGCTTTGATACCATCTGGACCGCCGCTTGTGGAGCCGTTTTGAGCAAGCTTCACAGCCGTGGTTTCGATGCCGGGTTTAGTCCAATTCTTCTGCATTTTCATCGATGGATTCTCCTATAAGGAGGATACAGGAGTTACCGTACCTCTGACCAGCGAAATCTTATTAAGAATGTTTCACGCCTCCTCTCGCTCCATCGCTGATCCAAAACGGGTTTCACCCACTTTACCTTGCATGATCTGTAAGATACGCCCATGGGCCACATCCCAGCCGTTGACGACACCAGCGAATATCCCGACAAGTTATGCCGGATTTCTGCGGGACATCCCTACATTTTTTATTTCGGACCCTTCAAGTTCTTTTCTGCAATCGATATTCCCGAGCTGCAAGGTACCACTGGCTCCGGAACTCTCCACGTCACGCTCGGTGTCGGCGGCGTCCCCGATACCATCCCCAACGCTCACAATCTCGGCGAATGGTGCAGCGTCTCGGCCCGTGAATATCTCCTTAACGTCCCGAACGTCGCACGTTACTACGTCGCCAACGGCAATGAGGTGCGCGTCGAAATGACGCTCGGAACGCCCATATCGGACGTTTCCACCTACCTCCTCGGATCGGTCTTCGGTGCGCTCTGCCACCAGAATGCCCTGCTTCCTCTGCACGCCAGCGCCATCGAGAGCAAAGGTTTGGTCACCGCGTTCCTGGGAGAATCAGGCGCTGGCAAATCGACCACCGCCGCCGCGCTCCAGCATCGCGGTTACCGCGTAGTGTCAGACGACATCTGCCTTTTGGAGCCAGCCGGTGAAAGCATGCGCGTCGTGCCCGTCGCATCCTGGCTCAAGCTCTGGCGGCAAAGCCTCGACTACCTCGGCGAAACTCCCGAAGAGCGCAACCGTACCTACAGCACCGACGACAAATACCGCGTCTATCTAAATCAGCAGAACTTCGGCACGCGCAAAATCGCCAACCTGGTCTTCCTCCGCAAGGCCGTTGAACCCAGCCACAAAGCCACCCTCGAACCGCTTTCAGCGTCCGAAACCATCGCAGCCATGATGGACATGACCTACCTGAGCTATGTGAATGAACTTAACGGTGCCCAGTCAGAGCTCTTCCTCCGCTGCGCGCGCGTTCTGAGCACTGCACACGGCTACCGCCTCACCATACCGTGGAATTTAAACGAGATGGAATCCGTTATCCACCTCATCGAATCGCGTCTGCTGAAGCCCTGATCTTGCGGAACGCTACGACCGCAATTCGATCAGTCCACGCTTCAACATGTCCTCCAGTAGCTCCTTGACGTCCTGCTCGATCACTCCCACCGGCGCCGCATAGTCCTCGCGCAACTCGCTCAACAACGTGCTGACCAGCACGGGTTGCCGCATCTTCCGCCAGACCTCAGACCCCGTATCGCCCAGCCCGTAACACTCGCCGGACTGCAGAGACATCAGCACGATCTCCGATCCGACGGTTGTCTCTACCGGTATGGTGCTCCGGGCGACGACAGCAGTTTCCTCTATCTTCATTCTTTGCAGTATCGCACCGGACGGACCCACAATGCCACACGCGCTACCTGCCATACAGCGTCTCAATCTAGATTGCCGAGCTCGCCGCGTTCGCAGGCAGATGCCACTCCGCCAGTGCCTCCGGGTGCGCTGGGCTGAACGCCGCGACCCCCTTGCGAAGATAAGGTGCAAGAGGCAGATGCTGGTCCCGCATATTCTGCACGATGCACCGCGCCAACTCATACGCTCCGTAAGCGTCGAAGGACGTATCGTCTTTCAACTCGATCGTCTACCCGGAAACGTGTTCGCCGAATATTGCACAAACGCATACTTCAGCCAATCGCGTCTTCGGCATCTTCATCAAGTCCAACCTCACCCTCCAACTCGATGAAGGCGTGTCCCTCCGTCGGCTCGCAAAACATAGCCGGCTACCCCATGATGCCCAGCCGAATCGCCGACATCGAGATGACC
>JAYVDT010000534.1:0-9569 GCA_043749265.1 Rhodanobacteraceae bacterium
CAGAAGGTCCGGGGCTGCAGACGGCTTGAGGCAACAGCAGATTCCTCTATTGCACTGCGGAATGGACAACAATTTGCGTGTCTGTTTTCGTTCAGGCCCTGTGCATGCGGTCGTAGAGAACGCGTAGCTGGGCTACACCGCGTTCGGCTTCGCCTCGGTCGGGGGTTTCATTGGTGTCGTTCCAGCCGCTGGCTTCGCCCTTTTCGCTGAGTTGGACGACGATGCCGTCGGGGCGCGCGAGAATATTCAGATTTTCGAAGATGAGGCCGTAATTGACCTCTTTTTGCGGGATGAGCCAGCCGATCTGGCCGCGCACGGGGGTAATGGAGTCGTCGCCGAAGAGGGCGCGGGCTCCGTAGCCGGTGCAATTGATGATAGTCCGCTGGGACAGCGCGGCGAGGTCGGCGGGATTGTGGAACTCCTGCGTGGTGATTCTGCCGCCGGCGACGAGGAAGTCGTTGGTGAGGCCGTGGGAGTAGTCCGTGATGTTGAACATGAGCTGCGAGTTGCGGCGGGCGAAGCGGGTGGGGAAGGGATGGGTGCCGGGGGGGAGGTCGAGCGAGCGCGGCATGATGTCCTGGATGCGCTCGTTGTAGTGTGCGAAGCCGATAGGATCGTCGTCGATGCGGCGCTGGTGGTCCTGCTCGGGGGCGATGTCGGAGAGGATGTAGCGGTCGGTGAACTCGATGGGCGCACCGGCGATGCCGAGGTAGCGCTGGTACGTCCGCCAGGAGGTGCGGGTCATCTGCTCCCAGAGCGCGGGGAAGTGGGCCCCGGCCGATTTTGTGAGGGCGACGCGGGAGTCGGGCGTCCAGGAGCCGGTCGCACGGAAGCTGCGTGCCTCTGAGGTGCGGTCCTTGGCGTAGATGGTGACGGACCGACAGCCAGCGCGCTGGAGCAGCGTGGCCGCGGTGAGGCCGAGCGCACCGCAGCCGATGACGGCGACGTCCTGCGTGGCGGGGTCTTTTCCGGTGAGGGCCTGCTCCATGGCGATGGTTCCGGAGCCCCAGGAGAGTGACCAGCCGGAGCCTCCGTGGCCGTAGTTGTGCACGATGAGTTTGTCGCCTACTCGCTCGGATTCGATGCGCGGGCCTTGGGCGCGGAAGGGCCGGAGGCAGACCGTGACCTTGAAGAGGCGATCTTCATGAGCGCGGATAGGAGCGAGAGGCGGGACTGCGTCGTAAAAAGGTAGCATAGCGTTCGAGGGATGAACCTGGACCGGCCTGCGGGCGCAACCGGCCAGAAGGCCAATGCTGGCGATGGCGGATGTGGATTGGAGGAAGTCGCGTCGGTTCATGGGCGCTGGTCCTATCAGCATGCTTTCCACGGTTGTATCACGGACTGTAGCCGGAGCCAACAGTGGTTCACGAGCGCAGGACGGCTGGGGCTTTAGTACCGAGGGACTGTGGGGTCGATGGTGCGGGACCAGTGATCGATGCCGCCGATGAGGCTCTGGACATGATCGAAACCGCGCTCCCGGAGCCACATGGTGACGGAGAGTGAGCGCGCGCCGTGGTGGCAGAGGACGACGATGGGCGCATCGGGGTCGAGTTCGGCGTCGGCGCGGGATGGGATCTCGTTCATAGGAATGAGTTTGGAGTCGGGGAGAGAGGCGGTTGCGAACTCCCATGGCTCGCGAACGTCTAATAAAAGGGGAGAATCGCAACTTTTTTTGGCGCGAAGCTGAATGAAGTCTTCTGGAGTGATCTCTGGAGGCAGCATGATGAAAGAATAACTGGTAACCGGACAATTGTTTGCCAAAGGCAGGCTGGCTGGCGTTGCGGGTCGAAGTTTTGCATCTGAACGTAAAAAAATAGTTCTGTTTGCAGTCTGGGCCTGTTGCACTTTCCGAGGAAGGATGTGTCACTTTGCAGGAAAAAGTCTTGATTGTCGAGGATGAGTTGCATGCACGGACCGGGCTTACGGAGTTGGTTGCTTCGTGGGGCTACCGGGCAGAGGGTGCGGCGGACGGCGCTGAAGGTCTTTCGCGCGTGCAGGAGTGGAATCCTGCCATCGTCGTAACCGATTTGAAGATGCCTCGCATGGATGGGATGGAGCTTCTACGGCGGGTCAGCGAGATGCCGGAACCGATCTGCGTGGTGATGCTGACCGCGCAAGGCTCGATTGAGAGCGCGGTTGAGGCGATGCGAAATGGCGCGTGGGATTATCTGCCGAAGCCTGTCGATCCGGCACGGCTGCGCGCAATTCTGCAAAGCGCAAGCCGACAGCGCGCGGCGGACGCAAGTCAGTCGCCCGTACCACCACGGTCTGCGAAGGGTGCGGGGATGCTGGGCGATCTGGTCGGATCGACGCCGGAGATGAAGGCTGTCTTTGCGATGATTGAGCGGGTGGCAAGCAGCAACGTCAGCGTGCTTGTGACCGGCGAGAGCGGTACGGGCAAGGAATTGGTTGCACGTGCGCTACATGATCTTTCGTCTCGCCGGACCAAGCCTTTTGTTGCGGTGAACTGTGCGGCGATTCCGGAGACGCTGATTGAAAGCGAGATATTTGGCCATGAACGCGGAGCGTTTACGGGCGCTGTGGATCGACGCGCTGGGTGCTTTGAGCTCGCTGAAGAAGGCACGCTGCTGCTGGACGAGATTGGCGAGATGCCGATGGCCACGCAAGCCAAGCTGCTGCGTGTCCTCGAAGATAGAAAGCTTCGCAGATTGGGCAGCAAGGTGGAGACGCCGGTCGATGTGCGGGTGGTTGCTGCGACGAATGTCGATCCACTGTACGCAGTGTCTTCCGGAAAGCTGCGGGGCGATCTGTACTATCGCCTGAACGTCTTCAATATCCAGATGCCTCCTTTACGGGCACATCCGGCGGATATCAAGCCGATCGCCGAGAAGATGATCTCGGACATGAACAGCAAGCATGGCTGCAGCGTAACGGGTATGACGTCCGAGTTGCTGAGCCGTCTTGAAAGCTATCGTTGGCCGGGCAATGTGCGTGAACTGCGCAACACCATTGAGCGTGCGGTGGTGCTGGCGGGTGGCGGCATGGTCGGCGTGGAGCATCTGCCGCCGGGCTTTGGCGACGTGCCAGCAAAGACCGTGATGGAAGACGACGGCGGCGTGCATCTGGACGTGGGAACGACTGTGAATGAGGCGGAGAAGCAGTTGATCATCAAGACGCTCGAATCCACAATGAACAACAAGACGCGTGCGGCTGAGATTCTGGGGATCAGCACCAAGACGCTCCAGAACAAGCTGAAAGAGTACGGACGGGCATCCAGCCACGAGTAGAGATGCACCGATTCACACCAAGCAGATCCACTAGGAGCAGGGCCCCGGAGCGAACGATGCGGCTGAAGACAAAGTTGGTGCTGGCTGCAACGGCGGTTACGTTTGCGATCGTGGTTGTTCTTTCGGGGTTATTCCTGGGGGAGTTGTTGCGGCAGAGAATCGCGCAGACGGCGGCAAATAACGAGCTGATGGCGCGCCAGGTTTTACAGATGACGCGGCAGGCGGTGGAGGTTGGGTTGACGGCGAATCCCCCTACGGATACTTCTCCGGAGGCTTTGCAGGCCGCTGTCGCCGATGCGCTACGCACGCATAAACCGCTGATGGATACGATGGATTCCTTTGTGCGTTACAGTCCGTCCGTGCAGGACGTTAGCGTAGCGGACTCGCATGGACGGACGCTTGTGTCCACTGATCCGCAGATGTGGAATCAGCCGACGACTGCCCGGGTCAGCTTTGACCGTGTGCGGGATGCGAGCGTGGCGTTCAAGGTGCGCGAGGTATTTGGCCAGGCGCACGTGCTGGATGTCGCGGCGCCGCTGGATCGCAACGGGGCGCCGTTTCTAATGGTGCATGTTGGGTTACGCTCTACGTTTTTGAAAGCTAACTACGTGCCCTGGTTAAAGGACGGGTTTCTGCTCGCGCTTACATGCGCTGTTATCACGATGATTGCCTCCGGTGTGCTCGCAAGTCTGGCGTTGCGGCCGATAGAAGACATTAGGCTGAAGCTGGAGCGACTGAGCGGTGTCTCCGCTGAGGACCTCCAGCCCCTGGCGCTTGGCAGCGGAAAGGAGGACGCAGTGGTGCGGGTGACGGAGTCAATCGATCGGCTGGGCCTGCGAATGCGGACTACTGAGGCCGGTTATACGGACCTGCAGGCGAATCTGGACAAGATGCTCGATACGCTGCGCGATGGCGTCGTGCTGTTTACGGCAGAGGGCCGGGTGGTCATGGTGTCGGATGCCGTGGCGAACTTTGTTGCGGTGGGCGACAAACCGCTGGTCGGACAGAGCTTGCAGGAACTGTTCGCGGGCGAGACCGCGTTGGGCGAGGCGGTGCTCGAAGCGTTCGAGCATAGACACGCCACAGTGGCGGAGACCGTACGCATGGAGGATGGACGCGAGGTGAACTTTTCTCTCGATCACATCGACAATGGGGTGGGCGCCGGTATCGGCACGCTGCTCACGTTGCGGGATACAGGTTCTGCGATGAGGCTGGAGCAGGAGCTGGAAGTGTCTCGAAGGCTGGCAGCGGTAGGGCGTCTTACGGCCGGCGTCGGGCATGAGGTCAAGAATCCGATCAACGCGATGGTGGTGCATCTGGAATTGCTTCGATCGAAGCTGGCTGCGGCAGAGAATGGCGAATCCACAATGACCGGGGCGCAGCGGCATGTGGATGTACTGGCTGGAGAGATGGCCAGGCTGGATCGAGTGGTACAAACGCTTGCAGACTTTACGCGGCCCATGGAATTGCGCGTTGAGGAGATGGATTTGTCGAAGGTTGTCGACGCGGTCGTTGAGCTGACTGAGGAAGATATGTTGGAGCGGCGCATCATTCTTGAGGTGCAGACGGAGCCTGTGCTTGTGCGTGCGGATGGCGAAATGCTGCGGCAGGCATTGCTGAACCTCGTACTGAACGGCATGCAGGCAATGCCAGATGGCGGCTCCCTGGGGATCAGGGTTCGACGAGAGCAGAATTGGGCGGTGATCCAGATAACTGATGATGGTGAAGGAATTGCGCCTGAACTCATGCCCCGAATCTTTGAGCTTTATTTCACCACCAAAGCGAAGGGAAGCGGCATAGGATTGGCGATGACCTATCGGATCGTGCAAATGCATGGGGGTGCCGTGGAAGTGGTAAGTGAAGCTGGACAGGGTGCGGTGTTTACGATGCGCCTGCCGGTGGTGGAAGGGCGCGCAAGCGCTCGGATGGGGAGGAGTACTTGAGGCTCGGGCTGTTCTCGCGAGGTTTAATGATGGCGGTGTTGTGTGCGGGCGCGACCGGATGCCGACATAAGCAGAAGATCGTTGCCATGCCGGCACCGCCACCCGCAACGGTGCCGCTGGATAAGGCGCCATCGCCTCCGTTGGTGGCGACCGTGCCGCTTGAGACAGCGCCGATGCCGTCGGCCCCTCCTCCGAAAAAAGTCCCGAAGCCCCGGAAAAAGGTGATTGCGCCGCCCGTGATCGCGCCACCGGTTGAAGTGTCGTCCGCGGAACCCTTGCCGGAACCGGGCACGATCATCGGCTCATTAACGGCTGGCGGCGATGCCACGCCTGAGAAAAAGCAGCGTGCGGGCGAGCTGATCGCCGACCTCGAGAAGCGCCTGGCCGCGCTGCCCAACAATCTGGCAAAGATGCAGCGCGACGGAATCACGCGGGTGCGTAACTTCGAGCGCGAGGCTCGCAAGTCGCTGGATTCGGGGGACGCCGAAGGCGCGGTGACGCTTGCTACGAAGGCTAAGCTGTTGCTGGACGATATTATGAAGTAACCAGGATAGTTGTGACATGCCCAGGGGCGCCCGGCTTCGTGGTGGGTCTAGGCATTGACTCCGTGGCAGTTCTTGAACTTCTTACCGGAGCCGCATGGGCACTTGTCGTTACGCCCGACTTTTTCGCCCGTGTAGCGCTGTGCCGTGGACTTATCAGCAGTTGCGACGCCGGCTTGGCGGGCCTGATCGAGTTCGCGTTCCTTCTTTTTCTGGAACTCGCGCTCAAGCGCGTCGATGGTCGTGGACGGCTGACGGGTTGGGATCGTCGGCAACGATTGTTGGACCGGGGCTTCGATGGTCTTCTGATCCGGCTCGGGCTGTGCATTCTGAGCGGCGGCCAGTTGCTCCGGCGTCTCGATGGGCTGGCCGTCGGGACCGATGATCTGCATCCGGAAGAGATGACGCGCGGTGTCTTCCTGGAAGCGGAGCATCATGGTCTCGAACATGTCGAAGCTCTCCTTCTTGTAGGCGACAAGGGGGTCTTGCTGGGCGTAGCCGCGGAGACCGATGCCTTCCTTCAAGTGGTCCATGGCGAGGAGATGGTCCTTCCACAGGCCGTCCAGAACCGACAGCATGACGATGCGCTCGTGGTAACGCATCTGCGTTGGCGAGAGGATCTGCTCCTTGATGTCGTAGCGAGCGCGGAGGCGGTCGAAGATGGCTTCGCCAAGCTCGTGACGGCTATGGGTCTCGGCGTCGAAGGCATTCGGGCCCTTGCTGAAGTCCGCGCCGAAGATGTCGTAGATCTGCTCGAACATCTTGTCCATCTTCCACTCGTCGCGCGAGGCCTTCTCGGGGGCATTCTCGTCGAGGACGTTGGACAGAATCGTTGAGGTGTAGTCCTCGGTGATGAGCAGCTTCTGGTCGACGCCTTCCATCAACTGCTTGCGCAGGCCGTAGACGGCTTCGCGCTGTTTGTTCATGACGTCGTCGTATTCGAGGATGTGCTTGCGCGACTCAAAATTCTGGGTTTCTACGGCCTTCTGGGCGGCTTCAATTCGCTTGGAGATCATGCCGGATTCGATCGGCACGCCTTCTTCCATGCCCAGGCGTTGCAGCAGGCCGGAGACCCACTCGCGTGCGAAGATGCGCATCAGGTCGTCTTCAAGCGAGAGGTAGAAGCGCGAGGCTCCGGGGTCGCCCTGGCGTCCGGCGCGACCGCGAAGCTGGTTGTCGACGCGGCGTGACTCGTGACGCTCAGTGCCCAGGATGTGCAATCCGCCTGCGGCGATGACCTGTTCGTGCTCGGCCTTAGCGTCGGATTCATGCGCTGCGACGGCGGCTTGCCAAGCATCATCCGTGCACTCGAACTCCTGCGAGTTGTAGTAGAAGCGGAACATGCCGGGGCCGGCTGTCGGCTGGATTGCGCCCTCGGCCGCAGAGACGGCGCGAGCCTGATTCTTACGGACGAGATCCTGGCGAGCCATGAAGTCCGGGTTCCCGCCGAGGAGGATATCGGTTCCACGGCCGGCCATGTTGGTTGCGATCGTGACCATTCCCAGGCGTCCGGCCTGCGCGACGATCTCGGCTTCCTTTTCATGGAACTTGGCGTTCAGGACGACGTGTCGGACGCCCTTGCGCTTCAGGATGTCGGACAGGAGTTCGGATTTTTCGATGCTCGTGGTGCCGACAAGGACAGGCTGCTTTTCGGCGTGCAGACGGGCAATCTCGTCAGCTACGGCGAAATACTTCTCCTGCACCGTGCGGTAGACAACGTCGGCGTTTTCGAGGCGCTGCATCTTGCGGTTGGTGGGCGTGACGACGATGTCCAGCTTGTAGATCTTGTCGAACTCGGCGGCCTCCGTCTCAGCCGTTCCGGTCATGCCGGAGAGCTTTTTGTACAGGCGGAAGTAGTTCTGGAAGGTGATGGTGGCGAGCGTCTGGTCTTCCTTGCGGATGGCGACGCCTTCCTTGGCTTCAACGGCTTGGTGAAGGCCATCGGACCAGCGGCGGCCCGGCATCAGGCGACCTGTGAATTCGTCGACGATGATGACTTCGCCGTTTTTGACGACGTACTCGACATCCTTCTTGTAGAGGTAGTGCGCCTTGATGGCGGTCTCGGTGTGGTGCTTGAGGTCCCAGTTTTCGGGGTCCGCGATGTTGCCGATGCCGAGCAGGCCTTCGATCTTTTCCCAACCCTCGTCGGTGACAGTAATGGCGCGGGCTTTTTCGTCGATAACGAAGTCGCCAGTGTAGGTCTTGTTGTCGAGGGTCTCGGTCAACTCGCCAAGTTCCAGGTTGGGGATGATGAGGTCGACGCGGGCGTACTTGTCGGTGGTCTGTTCGGTGGGGCCGGAGATGATGAGCGGGGTGCGGGCCTCGTCGATGAGGATGGAGTCGACTTCGTCCACGACGCAGAAGTAGTGGCTGCGCTGGACCATTTCGCTTAGTTCGAACTTCATGTTGTCACGCAGATAGTCGAAGCCGAACTCGTTGTTGGTGCCGTAGGTGATGTCGGAGGCGTAGGCTTCGCGGCGCTGCTCGTCGCTCAGATCGTGGACGATGACGCCGACGGTGAGGCCGAGGAAGCCGTAGATTTTGCCCATCCACTCGGCGTCGCGCTTGGCGAGATAGTCGTTGACGGTGACGACGTGGACGCCGCGGCCAGCGAGGGCGTTCAGGTATGCAGGCAGCGTGGCGACGAGGGTTTTGCCTTCGCCGGTCTTCATCTCGGCAATCTTACCCTGGTGGAGGATGGCTCCGCCGATGATCTGGACGTCGAAGTGGCGCATGCCAACGACGCGTTTGCCGGCCTCGCGGACGACGGCGAAGGCCTCTGGCATGATCTCGTCGAGTCCGGCTTTTTCAGCAGCGCGGAGCTCGTCTGCCTGTTCCTTAGGGTCAATGCCCTCAATGGCCTTGGCGATGCGGGCTCGGAACTCGCCGGTTTTGGCTAAGAGCTCTTCGTCGGTAAGGGTTTGAATCTGTGCTTCAAGTGCGTTGACCTGCGTGACGATGGGCAGCAGGCGCTTGATGGCGCGGTCGTTCGCTGTGCCGAAGACTTTGGCGATTACGGAGTTAATCACGAAGATTTCCTGACTTGCGTGCGGGGTAAGTGTGTCCAGGGGACGCGGTCTTGCCCAATACTTAGTTTACGCGAATTTCGCGGGGCATTAGCGGGTGGCGGGGCCGTGCGCGAGGGGTCAGGGACCGGCGGGCTGCGCAGTGGGCGTCTCAGATGGACGCGGGGGAAGGGAGGTGCAATCGGGTATAGCAAGGGCGCCTGTGAGGTCGTTTTGAGACGGCACATTGCCTGGAAATGTCTTGCGAACTTTAGCCTGTACGCTTTCGCGGCGAACCAGTTGCGGCGTGCCGGTCCAGTTGGCAAAAGCTCTCGCAATCTCGTGCGGCGACATCGCCACGGCTTCAGTCGCTTGCCCATGGGAGAGGGGCGTCGCGAGGAAGCATACGAGGAGGAGCCAATGAATGGGAATGATTTTCATGGGGTCTGCTACTAAAAGAATAACGCAGGGCGCGGAAAAGCGTTATCGAAAGCGTTGCGCTTGCTAAACTTCGGGCATGCGCTTCGTCGTTTTGATGACACTGCTTGCCACATCAGCTTTCGGCCAAGATACTCTTCGGCAACAGGTCCGTACTATCGCGGAAGATGCGCACGGCAGGGTTTCGGTCTCGTGTGCGCTGCCTCACTCGGCCTTGAATTGTGATCTGAACCCCACGGCGCACCCGCCGATGCAGTCTGTCTTCAAGCTTCCACTTGCCATGATGGTCTTGCACCAGGTTGAGCAGGGCAAGTTCAAGCTGGACCAGCTCATCCGTTTCCTGCCTGAAGACCGAATTCCACCTCCTGTTTATAGTCCGTTGCAGACTAAATA
>JAYVDT010000535.1:0-2882 GCA_043749265.1 Rhodanobacteraceae bacterium
TGTTGGGCAGTGTTGAGGGTGAGGCTGACGGGGGAGGTGCCGGTGGGGGCGTACTCGAGGATGGTGACGACGTAGGGGCGGACCTGGCTGAGTCCGGAGGTGGGAGGCTTGAGGTTCTGGGTGCCAGCGGTGACGACGGCGGTCTTCAACTTTCCGGCGACATAGATCCTGCTCGGTAAGGGGAGGGTGACGATGCGGTCGAAGGCTCGGGGTGTGACGTAGGGGCTTTGGCCCTGGATCCAGAGGAAGGGTTCGGATGCGAAGGGTGTCTGGAAGGCATCGTTAAAGCTGGCGGCTCGGGCGGCATTGGACGCGAGGAGGGTGAAAGTCTGGCCGTTGTCAAAGGTAAGAGGATTTTTGAGATGTTTGTCGTTGGGGGTGCAGAGGCCGTAGAGACAGTTATGCATGTAGGGCGGGATCGACTCGCCGGCGGACAGGGCGGTCATATCGTTACCAGTAGGGTAAAAAAGCCAGGGACCTTCGAAGAGGACGTAGATGGAAGTGGGCCTGGGCTTGCGGGGTGGGGTGGCAAAGGCGAAACCGGAGAGGCTATGGGCGGCGGAGAGTGAAGCGATGGTGCGGAGGATGGTGCGTCTTGTCGTGGACATGCTCGATTCTCCTCGGGATGTCTCTTTGACTCATGTTTATTGTCCGATCAGTTGAAAGGTAGACCAGAAGTAGGGGTGATGGGAAGAAGGATTTTGTTGCAGGGATAGCTGGGCGCGGCGGAGGGCTTCGCTGAAGGTCTGGTGGTCGGCTAGCTCGGCGTAGAAGCGGAGCATGAGCTTGCGGGTCATCTCGGAGTCAACGTCCCACTGGGTGGCGAGAACCTGATTGGCGCCGGCTTCGAGGAGGATGTGGGCGAAGGAGGTGACGTCGGGAGAGGCGTCTTCGGTGTCGCGCATGGAGCGGCAGGCGGCGAGGACGGCAAGACGGCAGTGGGGCATGGAGTTGGGAGTGAGGGCGATAGCGGTCTTGCCGAGGGCTAAAGCGGCATCGCTTCCCTGTCCTGGCCGGGCTGGTTGCTCTTCCTCGAGACCGTGACCGGTGTAGTGGAGGATTTCGGCGGTGAAGAGGAGGGGCTTGAGGCGGGGATCGCCGCCGAGGGCGAGGCCGGTGGGGATGCGGGAGAGGCTGGCGCGCTGAAGCTGGGCCTTGGGGAAGCGCCTGGCTATGTCGGAGGATTCGTCGTATTCGTCAGGGATGGTGGCGGCGGTGAGGTTGGCGGTCTCGCGGAGTATGACGAGGTGGGCGGGGTTCGAGAGATGGTTGTCGGTGGCGAGCATCGCGGCGTTGCGCGGGAGGAGCTTATGGGGAACGGCCCACCAGTCGGGGAGGAAGAGGAGGGCGTGCTGAAGGCCGAGGGGCTGGCCGGAGTAGGTGAGGGCGTTGAACGGGATCTGGGTGAGGGTGCGGTCGACGTCGATGCGGAGTTGGGGGGTCGCGTCGATCTGGTCCTGAAAGGGCGTCAGGAGGTTGTGGGTGAGGTCGCGGCCGAGGAGGGTGATGTCAGGGATGGAGGAGTGGCGGTTAGCGCAGAGGCGTTGGAAGGCGGCGGTGGTGCGGGTGAGGGCCTCCGGTTGGATGGGCAGGAGACTCATGCGGACGGGGTGCTCAGCCGTGCTGGTGAGGGACCAGGCGACGTACTGGTCGAGGACGCGAGCGTAGATGAGGGTTAGCTGGCCGGAAGGGACGAGCGGGAGGGGCGGGAGGGCGGCGGCGATGTCTTGCCGGGAGCCGGAGCCGCGGAGCGGGGGGCTGGTGCGGTAGGGGGCATTTTTGAACCACTCCCAGGCGCGGAGGGAGAGTTCGGGCTCGTTGGCCTGGGCGAGGGTGAGGACGAGGACGTGGTAGGCGCGTTCGGTCTGGGTGCGCCAGGCACTGCGTTCGGCTTCGGTGTGGATTTTGGCGAGGCGGTTCTCGGAGTCGGCGACGGCGGTCCAGGCGCGGGAGAGGGCGGCGTCGGTCTGGTTGGCTTCGCGGAGGAGCTCGGCGTATTCGGTGTAGTACTTGAGGCTGGGATTGTCGGCGTCGGGGCGATCAAATAAGGGTTCGTCTGCGGCGAAGTCGCGGAGGCCCTGGGCGGGGCCTTGCTGGCGGGCGCGGAGGAGGGCGCGGTCGGTCTGCCAGTCGGCGCGGTAGAGATGGGCGGCGGGTCCGTCGGGGAGGGTGCTGAGGAACTTGTCGGCGGTTTGGAAGCTGAGGGCTGCGTCGGCGCTATCGCCGCTGCGGAGCTGGTTGAGGCCGAGGTCTTCGCGGGCATAGGCGGCGACCTGGCGGTTGGAGGAGCGGGTGATAGCGGCGTCGGCGGCGCTCGAGAGTCCGGCCTGGGTCCATGTCAGCTGCAATGCATGGGCCACGTCCTCCATTCCATTGAGCATCTGGAAGCGGTTCATCACGGCGGAGGTGATGGTGTTGGCGGTGGCGAGGCCGGTTGTGTTCTCGTCCCAGGATGCAGCGTAGCGCTTGTGGAGGAAGTCTCCTCCGGAGGCGAAGCTGGCGGCGCGGAGGCCGATGAGGGGAAGATTGTTGGCTCGGGCCGTGGCGGCGGCTGCCTTGTTTTGCCGGCCCGGCACTGTTTCGCCCACCATCATGTAGGCGGAGTCACTTTGAAGCTGAAGGAAGGTACGGATCCAGGAGTAGAGGGGGAGTTCGGGGTCGGCGGCAAGGACTGCGATCTCCTTCGCGGCGGCGGCTTCCTGACCGGAGCGGTCGAGGCCGTAAAGGTGGTCGGCGGCGGCGCGGACGAAGCCGGCGTTGTTGCCCGCTGCGCGGTAGAGGAGCATGGCGGTGGCGGAGGCGGCGAGGGATTGGTCGGGGCTGCCGCGATTGCTTGCGGTGAGGGCTCGGGCGAGGGCGAGGTCGGCGTCGGGGACGGCGGG
>JAYVDT010000536.1:0-2882 GCA_043749265.1 Rhodanobacteraceae bacterium
CAACGGCAAAAGCGTAGCGCCGCTCCTCTGCCGTCCAGTTGCGGGGAGGCTGTTGCTGTTGAACGAGAAGCCCAACGGGTGAAAATGCCGGCAAAGTACTGGTTGAATGCATGTCGTTACCTCTGATAGGAGGGGTCGAAAGTTCGCTCTTACAGCCGAGCTTAATCAAGCAACGGACTCACGCTCCCGTTACGGCGTCGAAAGCTTTCTATTAGACATAGCCATCGCTAAGCTGTGTCGGGTCTTTCTCGTAGCATTCTCGTGCCGCGGGGCCCCATTAGGGCGGTGCGTTCAAAACTCATATCGGGACGGTAGGGCGGGGCCTTACGGCGGAAGCCGAAACGCACTGCTCGAAACCAAATGCGGGTGAAATGCGGGTGAAGTTTTCCCGCGAATTCATCAGAATCAGTCGTAAGTTGTTCATAATAATGGTGGCCAGAGACGGGATCGAACCGCCGACGCCGGCCTTTTCAGGGCCGCGCTCTACCACTGAGCTATCTGGCCTTGGCAATAACGCGCATTGGGCTGTGCACCCGCGCGCCCGGACCGCCAAGAAGGATCCGTAAATATTACGTTCGTTTGACCAGCCTGTCCTTGGAGCGAACAGAGTAGGAAAGAACCTTCAGCCGCCGTCACTCGGAACCCGTAGGCTCACAAATTTACCGCGGCTGAAACGCAGCTTCAGTATAGCAACGCGAGCGCCTTCCAGCCAAACCCTCGGCACAAATGTTGCTACCTAGGGTTACATCTTGCATTTCCATAGCTGTCGCATACCATGACTCATGCTCCAAAAACTTCTGACCGCCCTCCTGCTCGGCGCCACCGTCGCGTCCCCCGCCCAGGCCAGCGCCGCTCGCCCCTTCCGCACCAGCACTTCCATCACTCCATCCGAGCGCAAAGCCCAGGCTGCTTTTGTCGCCGCACGAGCCGCCGGATTTCTTCCTCTGCACGCTTTTCTCGAGCGCATGCCTAAAGGCGCCGACCTCCACATGCACCTTTCTGGCGCCGTCTACGCGGAGACATTAATCCAGAACGGCGCCCAGGACAACCTCTGCGTCGACCGCTCCCGCCTGGCCTTCGTCAAAAACATCGGCATCACCCGGTCCATTCCCCCGCAGCCCGTCTGCCCGGAAAAAACTGTCTCCGCCGCCTCCGCATTCAAAGACCAGCACCTCTACGACGCCCTCGTCGACTCCTTCTCCATGCGCAGCTTTGTCCCCTCCGCTGGCACCAGCGGCCACGACCAGTTCTTTTCCGCCTTCGACAGGTTCGGGGGCACCGAAAAGTCCCACTCGGCGGAATGGCTCGACGAAGTCGCCACTCGTGCCGCCGTCCAGAACGAGCAATACCTCGAAGTCATGATGACCCCCGCCTTCGGCAACGCCGCCAAACTTGGCTACAGCATCGGCTGGCCCACGCCTCCCACCCTCGTCTCCGGTTCAGAACCCGACGACATCTCCGGTGTCTCCCCTACTGAACTCGCCACCCTCCGCGACAAACTCCTTGCCGCCGGCCTCCGCGATGAAGTCGCCATCGATCGCGCCCAACTTGATGGCGACCTCACACGCCGCCGTAAACTGGAGCACTGCGACTCCACCGCCGCTACACCCGCCTGTTCCGTCCAGATCCGCATCCTCTATCAGGTCCTTCGCGCCTTCCCACCGCAGCAAGTCTTCGCCCAGACCCTCCTCGGTTTTGAAGTCGCTGCCGCGGACCCTGACAATGTAGTCGGCATCAATTTCGTCCAGCCAGAAGATGCTTACGCGGCCATGAGCGAGTATCACCGCCAGATGCTCATGCTCAACTACCTCCACTCCGTATACCCCCAGGTCCACATCTCGCTCCACGCCGGCGAACTCGCCCCTGGTCTGGTCCCTCCCGCCGGCCTCCGCTTCCACATCCGCCAGGCCGTCGATCTCGGCCACGCCGAACGCATCGGCCACGGCGTCGACGCGCTCTACGAAGATCAATCCCAAGCCTTGCTCAAAGAGCTGGCCGACCGCCACGTCATGGTCGAAATCAACCTAACCTCCAACGACGTTATTCTCGGCGTCACCACCAATTACCATTCGCTTCCCGCATACCGTGCCGCCCACGTCCCCGTCGCCCTCTCCACCGACGACGAAGGCGTCTCTCGCATCGACCTGACGCACGAGTACACCCGCGCCGCCCTCGACTTCAACCTCAGCTATGTCGACCTCAAGCAGATGGCCCGAACTGGCATCGCTCACACTTTTCTGCCTGGCCCCGGCCTCTGGCAAACTCAGGACACCTTCACCCGACCCGTTATCTCCTGCACCAATCAGGCCCTCGGCGCCGACACCCCGACCCCCGCCTGCCTTGCGTACCTCCACAACAGTCCCCACGCCACCCAGCAGTGGGAACTAGAGCATCGTTTCCGCCTCTTTGAAGCCAACCTGCCGTAGCGCGTGGTTGAAATCCTGGGCAAAACCTCCTGCAGCTTCATCGCATTTCGTTTTAAGTCCGCGCTAAACTAATCTCCAAGCCCCCATGAAAAACACACTCGCCGTTCTCGGACAAGTCTTCCTCTTTGCCCTATTCCTCGCCATCTTCGTCGGTGGCAGCTTCCTTGGTCTTTTCCACCTCGATCCCTTTCACACCCCGCACTGGTTCACCAGCCATCCCGGCCCAACCTCGATCAAATATTTTGTCCCAAGCGGCATGATCCTCATGACCATCGTCTTCGTCATCGTCGCCGCGTTTGAGACCTCTGTAAAAAATCTGCGGCCCGTCATCAAATGGACCACGGTCGCCTACTTCTCTGCCCTCATCATCGGCTTTATAGCCAAATTCGGCTGGGTCCACACCGACCTTTACTAACCACCCTTGCTGCCAGGGCGGGATAAATCACTGCGGGACAA
>JAYVDT010000537.1:0-2881 GCA_043749265.1 Rhodanobacteraceae bacterium
ACCTTCGCCGAGGGCCTGGTCCAGTTCGAAGGCAAGTGGCTGCTCTACTACGGCTGCGCCGATTCAGCTGTAGGCGTAGTAACCACCGCCCCCCAACCCTAAATCCAGTTTCGGTAAAAATCTGGGTGCATCGGGTCTCGCTTCTGTGACCCGGGTTTCTACTCGCCGCAAAAGCCGGTAGCCTAGGCCAAAATATTTGCCCCCAAGCTCTTCAAAAACATCGGCAAATCCAAATGTCAATCCCCGAAACCACCTAATTCTCTGATTCCACCGGAAATATAGTTGACATAAACACCCCTGCCGATTCCGTACAATAGGAAGAGGCCTGAAAGATGGCGGGAAGCACCCACTAACCAGTTGGTCCCTTGTTTGGGGTGGGTTCTTACCCAATAGGATGAGTGTTTTACGGCACCCCAAGATCATAAATCTCACAAAAAAAGTATCTTAGCCAAGGGATAGGGGGTACCTCCCTCACCCCCCCACGGAGCACATGGACACCTCAGCCTACCCCGCAACCATCCGCGTCCGCATCGCCCCCTCCCCCACCGGCGATCCGCACGTTGGCACCGCCTACATCGGCTTGCTCAACTTCATCTACGCCAGGCAGCGCGGCGGCCAGTTCATCCTGCGCATTGAAGATACGGACCGTGCACGCTTCGTCGCCACCTCCGAGCAGGAGATCTTCGACTCGCTCCACTGGCTCGGACTCAACTGGGACGAAGGCCCGGACGTCGGAGGCCCCTACGGTCCTTACCGTCAGTCCGAGCGCACCGAAATCTACCGCGAGCACGTCGAATTGCTCCTCGCCAACGGCACCGCCTACCGTAGCTTTGAAACCGCAGACGAGCTTGAAGTCATGCGCAAGTCTCAGATCGCAGCCAAGCTCCCCCCGCGCTACACCGGAGCCCACCGCGAGCTCACTTCGGACCAGATCGATGCCTTCATCGCCGAAGGCCGCCCTTACGTCATCCGCCTCAAAGTCCCCGCCGAGGGCGAAACCAGCTTCCGCGACGAACTCCGTGGCGACATTAAGTTCTCTCACAACAACGTCGACGATCAGATCCTCATGAAGTCCGACGGCTTCCCCACCTACCACCTCGCCAATGTCGTCGACGACCATCTCATGCGCATCACCGATGTCATCCGGGCCGAAGAGTGGATCTCCTCCACCCCCAAGCACGTGCTCCTCTACCAATCCTTCGGCTGGGATCTACCCCGCTTCTGGCACATGCCGCTCCTGCGCAATCTGGACAAAAGCAAGATCTCCAAACGCAAGAATCCCGTCTCGCTCATCTACTACCGGCAGGCCGGCTTCATGCCGCAGGCCGTCCTCAACTTCCTAGGCCTCATGGGTGGTGGCATGCCCGCCGGCGGCAAGATCGACCAAGCCAAAGACTTCCAGGCTGAAATCTTCCATCTGCCCCAGATGCTGGAGCAGTTCCACTTCGAGCGCATCTCTCTCGGCGGCCCGGTCTTCGACCTCGTAAAGCTGAAGTGGCTGAACGGCGAGTACCTCCGCGCCCTGCCCCCCGAAGCCTTTTACACCCAGATTCGCACCGTCCTTTTCTCCGACGACTATCTCCGCGCCATCGCACCGCTGGTCCAAACCCGCATCGAAACCCTAGCTCAGTTCGGCGACCTTGCCGACTTCTTCTTCCGCGACGAAGTTACGCCCCCACAAGAGCTCTTCGTCCCCAAAAAACGCACCCTCGAAGAGGCCATGGCCTTCACGGTGGAGCTACTCGTCGGCCTCGAAACCTGTGAATGGACGGTAGAAGCGCTGGACGTAAGCCTTCGCGCTCTGGGCACTGCAAAGGAGTGGTCGGTAAAGGAAAACTTCATGCTCCTGCGCGCCATCCTGACCGGCCGCACCACGAGCCCACCGCTACTCGAAAGCCTTGTAGTCTTCGGCAAGGCCCGCTCTCTGGACCGCGTTCGCCGCTTCGTCGACACTCAGAAGAAGCTATCTACCCAACGTGCCCGAGCCGTATGAGCCCTAAATCCGGGTGCACCCAGGTCTCGCTTCTGAGACCTGGGTTTTATCTAGCCGTAAACATCACGGTAACGGGCAAAGTCTTGGGCGGATAACAAGCAGCGTGATCACAAGCCTGATACCGCAATGCACCCTTGACCTCATGCTCTCCCGCACTCGCCACCACTGGCACCCTCACTACAAACGAGTCCTGATAAACATCCAGCTTCTCTTTCGGATCGAAGCCGAAGCTGAACAACTTGCCCGCCGGATACTCAACCGCCACCACCTTCACACCATTAGCGCTCTCAAGCTCCACTCGTGTCGGAATCTGCAGGTCTGACTTGGGTGAGTGCGAGTTGACATGATAGCCATCCTCAACTCGGAATCGCAGTTCCAGTACCGCCCGCTTCCCAGCCGGAATGACCAGTTGCTCTGACTGATACGCCACAAACTGGTGCGACTTGGCAGGTGGTCCATCCAGCGAGCCAAACTCCTGCATAGCCAGCGGAAGCGCCAGCAAAACGGCAATGAGCGCAGCCTTCACTGGCCACCCGCCGCGATCAACCTCTTGATGTTCGCCTCAATCTCGTCCTTGCCGCCAGCATCATCATTCAGGCCTGCCGTCTCGAGCATCACCTTGCCGGTCTTATCGACGTAGAAGCTCTCGGGCAGGTAACTGACACCACCGTACGCGTCCTCTACCTTCTCATCCTTCAAAAGCACGGGATACGTAACGCCAAGTTTTTGAGCGGTGCTCGCAATCAGGTTCTTGGACGCGTCATCCGCTGCAACGCCAAGAATCACCAGCCCCTGCCCAGCGTACTTCTTGTTAAACTCTTCAAACCAAGGCATCTCGATCTTGCACGGACCGCACCACGTGGCCCAGAAGTTGATCAGCACCGGCTT
>JAYVDT010000538.1:0-2877 GCA_043749265.1 Rhodanobacteraceae bacterium
CTTCCGCGGTGCGGTGTCCGAGATCCTCTGCGGACTCGCTCGTGGTGGAGTAGATGGCAATCTGAACTGACTGTTCGCCGTCCGTCGTCAGCACCTGCGCGAAGATACGCCACGCCGACCCAAGCCCGTCCGTCGCGAAACAATGCGCGCCTAGCGGCAGTTCGCACCCGCCGCCCATAGCCGCGAGAAAAGCTCTTTCAGCGTCGGTGGCATAACGCGTTGGCGCGTGTTCAAGTTCCTGGATTGCAGCAAAGATGGCCGGATCACGCACCGCGTCTTCTGTATCCAGTGGATGCTGCGGGCTGCGCGTCTCAAGGGCAAGCGCACCCTGACCGGGTGCGGGCGTCAACTCATCAAGATCAAAGCGCTGATGCACGGATTCGGTGCGGCCGATACGGTCCAGGCCGGCACACGCAAGGACTAGCGCGTCACATTGACCTTCTTCCAACTTGCGCAGGCGCGTATCGATGTTTCCACGTAGCTCGACGAACTGGAGATCAGGCCGCAAGGCCAGCAGTTGAGCCCTGCGACGCGGGCTTGTGGTGCCGATGCGTCCGGCATGCGGCAGCGTATGAAGCGCCCAGAATGGCTCACATACAAAGGCGTCTCGTGCATCGACACGGGGAGGGATCGCAGCAAGAATAAAGCGCGGATCAAGGGTCGTGGGGAGGTCCTTGAGTGAGTGGACAGCGAGATCGATTCGGCCCGCCGCAAGTGCGTCCTCGATCTCTTTGATGAAGATGCCCTTGCCGTCGAGTCCGGCGGGCGCGATAAAATCCGGCTGCTGCATTCTGTCGCCGGTGGTACGGATCACCTCTATCTCAACTGTGTGACCGTTTGCGCGCAAAATATCCGCAATGTGATTGGCCTGCCAAAGCGCAAGCTGTGATCCTCTGGATCCGATACGAATGGTCGTGGGCATCATGGTTTCTACAGGATACGGGAAGTGGCTACTCGCGTGGCTTCCGAAGCGCGATGAGTTGCGGATGCAGCAGCTTTGCAGTCAGGGCACGGGTCAGTGTGTCGACGAGATCTTGTTGTGCGGGCGTCATCGTGCCAAGCATTTTGGCGAATCGCAGGAGCTCCGCCTGACGCAGGTCTTCAGCCTGCTGTTGTAGCGCCTTGATTGCCGGCACGGCATCAAGTGAGCGCAGTCGCTGTTCGTAGCTATCTACCTCGCGACTGATGATCTGCTCGGCGGCATTCGCTTCGCGGCCACGATCGGCAAGGTGTGCCGCAGCAACCTGCTGGAGGTCATCGATGTCATAAACGAAACAGCCTTCGACCTTATTCATCTGCGGATCGACGTCCCGAGGGACGGCAATGTCGATGAAGAACATTGGCCTTCCGCGACGCCGTTGGATGAATTGCTGCCCGTTGACCTGGCTGAAGAGTTGTTGCGTCGCGCCGGTCGAGGTGATCACGATGTCCGCTCGGTCAGCATGGGCGAGCAGGATGTCAAAGGGTATGACCTCAGTCTTCACGCTTTTGCTTTGGAACTGGGCGGCAATCCGTTCAGCCCGGTCTAACGTACGGTTCGAGATCAAAATATCTGTCGCGCCATGCTGAATCAGGTGCCGCACGGCAAGTTCAGACATTTTGCCGGCTCCGACCAGCAGAACCTGCTTCCCCGCCAGCGAGCCAAAGATCTTTCGTGCAAGATCCACCGCCACGCTTGCAATCGAAACCGAGGACGATCCAATCTGTGTCTCGCTACGGACCTTCTTCGCGACCGTAAGAGCGGACTGGAGTAGTCGGTCGAGCGATCCGGAGACGGCGCCGACTTCCCTCGCGATGCTGTACGACTCTTTCACCTGGCCCAGAATCTGGGGCTCGCCAACGACCATGGAATCTAGCGAAGAAGCTACGCGAAACAGGTGCCGCACCGCCTCTCGCTCGCGGAACTCGTAGAGGTGCGGGCGAAGCACGGCGGCTGGAACCGAAAAGTATTCGTGGAAAAAGCGGAGCAGGTCGGCGGATGGATGAATTCCCCCTTCCTGCAGGGTAAGCAGTTCCACTCGATTGCAAGTGGAAAGGATCAATCCCTCGCGAATCCCAGGAGCGCTCACCAGCGACCGCGTCGCATCTGCAAGGCGTGCGGCGGGGATAGCCAGTCGCTCGCGAATCTCGATGGGCGCGGTATTGTGATTGACGCCGAGGAGGACAAGCGTCGAGTTGATCGCGACATCGCTCATGAATTCGGGAACCGATGAACCGCCGAAAACTGGTTGGATACCCAAACTGCGAGGATAACGACGAAGACGAAACTGGAGAGATACACGGCACGCCGCCCACGCAATCCGCTGTGGCGGCGAATGTAAATCATTCCGACATAAGCAAGCCACATCGCAAAGGCCAAAAGAATCTTCGGATCGCGAAAGTAGGTGGCGCCGTAAGTGATTTGGGCCAGCAGTGACCCGATCAGAAGTCCCGCCGTCATGCATGGGAGCCCGAAGAGCAAGGCGCGCAACGCGATTCGGTCGATGGTATCGAGCGGTGGAAGCTTGATTTTAGCGGTGGACAGCGATTTCGACTTCAGTCGACGCTCCTGCACGAGATACAGCAAACTCGCCACCAGCGAGACAAACAAAGCGGCATAGGCTGCCAAGATCAGTGCGATATGAAGGAAGAGCCATCCGGAGTGCAGTCCAGGCAGACCCGACGACTCCAGCCCCGGTCGGAACGCGGGTAGCAAGCCCAGGATCGCAGCCAGCGGCAGGAGAAAAATTCCAAGCGCCAGTGTCTTGTATTTCCAGAACACTAGGACGAAGGACAAAGCAAGCAGCAGGGCGAGCAAGGATTGCGTCTCGTGCGATTCCACCGGCATCGAGTGATGCGCAGCGTTGAGCATCTCTGCCAGCGAGACGAAGTGAAATA
>JAYVDT010000539.1:0-2871 GCA_043749265.1 Rhodanobacteraceae bacterium
CAGCAGGATCGGCACACCCACCACAAGTATCTGAATCATGTAGTTGGTCAGATAATCGAAACGAAATAGCAGCAACCGGCGACTGAGCTTAAAGAACACTGCCATTAGTGCAAAGTGGAGCAGATAGATGGAATAGCACATCCCTCCGATTACTGCGATCCAGGAATTCGACACAAACTTCCGGAATACCACGCTCCGCATCGCGGCAAGGCAGATCACCAGAAAGAAGTAGGGAAGCAGGAGATGCGCTGACCACGTCTCGCGCTTTTTCGCAAACATATAAAATAGCGCAAGAAGCGCGCCCACATCCCATATCCAATGCGTCTTCATCTCCGGCAAATCCAGCACGAAGATATCCGCCAGCAGCAATCCGGCAATAAAGTATTGTAGGTGGAACAGGATGTTGAGCGGCGCAATCAAAGATTGATTCCAGGGCGTCTGCGCCAAACCAATCCCGATCACCAGGACAGCGAACAATGTTCGGCGAAACATCTTGCCCGAAATGCGAAACAGCAACATCACTAATGGAGCAATGGCGTAGAACTGAATCTCGACCTCAAGGCTCCACGTCACCGGATTGACCGGACTCATCACCCCATAGATCAGATTGTGTAAATAAAACGTGCTCGCTAATGCATGGAGCCCATAGTGGGGGGACAGACGGCCATGCATGTAAATTGCGAGCATCCCCGAGAATAGGATCATCGACAAAATGTACGGTGGCTCGAGTCTCGTAACCCGGCGCATGTAGTACTTGCGCAATGAAACTTCCTTGCCCTTCGCCAGATAATAACGAGCAAAGGGCATGGCAAGGATCATGCCGCTGATAACAAAAAAGAGCTCGACTCCGCGATCACCATTGTTGATAGCCCAGAAAAGCGCCTTATACCGCGGCTCGATCGGAAGATTGACTCCCGACCGTACGCGAATCTCACCGTCGAGGTGGAAGAGAATCACAGAGACGATCGCGATAAATCGCAGCCCGTCTATCTCCGGAATCCATCTGCCATCCCGGGTAACTCTGCGTATTCTGTCTAAAATCATAAGGTTCTCAGGCACAGTTTACCGTATTCATCTAAAAACCCTCGCCCTCCGGCCACCATCGGGCAGATCGGCACCACAACCGGCTATTCTCAGCACATGGGATGTAATTTACTGGAAAAGCCCAAAAGACCCCGCATGTGGCCTCCCTCGATCTCGCTTCTCTCTATCATCTTCCTGCATGCGACCAGCACAAAGGCGTTTGCGCAGACAGCCTCAGTAGCGCCAGGCCCGGACGCCGCGGTCAAAGGATCAATTAGCGGCACGGTGACAGATGCCGACAACGCAGAGGTCCCGGGCGCACGCCTCACCTTGTCGTCTCCCAACGGGGCCACGCTCCAGGAAACCTTCACCGATCCCGATGGGCACTTTACGCTCCCCAGTGTGGCGGCTGGCGGTTTCAAGCTCACCGTTACCTCAACAGGCTTTGAGACAAGCTTCTCCAGCGGTACCCTCCAGCCTGGGCAATTCCTTTCCGTTCCAACGATCGTCATCCCCATCGCCACGGCTAACTCCAATGTTGAGGTCACACTCTCAAAGGTAGATCTGGCAGAAGCAGAGATTCACGTAGAAGAGCATCAGCGCCTCGTCGGCTTCGTCCCCAATTTCTTCGTCACCTACGATTGGCACGCAGCCCCGCTCACCTCGAGACAGAAGTTTCAGCTCGCCGGCAAGACCATCCTCGACCCAGCCAGCTTCCTCATCAGCGGCGCCATTGCCGGTATTCAACAGGGAACCAACACCTTGCCCGGTTACGGTCACGGCATAGAGGGCTACGCCAAACGGTTTGGCTCGGTCCAGGCAAACTTCACTATCGGCACGCTTCTCGGCGGCGCAATCTTACCTTCGCTTCTGCACCAGGATCCCCGCTACTTCTATAAAGGAACGGGCTCGATCTCATCTCGCACCCTCTATGCGTTATCCAGTGCCGTTATTGCTCGTGGGGACAATGGAAAGCGCCAACCCAACTACTCTAGCGTGATCGGTGATTTCGCCGCAGGCGCCGCCTCAAACCTGTACTATCCTGCCGCTGACCGAACCGGAGCCTCAGTGACCCTCTACAACGGCTTGATCTCCGTCGGATCCGACGCCCTTGGTAACCTCGTCCAGGAATTTATCTTTAAGCATTTCACTCCCAACGCACCAAAGTATCCGCAGCCATGACAGACCATACATCGCCCCAAAATGAGGAGAACCAGTGCAGGTTTGGAATTGATAGCTTTGCCGCAGCCAGACCGAACCGTGTAACAGACGCCACGGTCACCGGCGTCGAGCGCATCCAGAACCTCCTCGAAAAGATCGAAGCAGTCGACCAGGTAGGCGTGAACGTCTCCGGCCTCGGCGAGCACCACCCCAGCGAGTACCTCGACTCCGCCCCTCTGTCATCCTCGCCGCCCGCGGCCGCACGCACAAAGAAGATCCGCCTCACCAGCGTGGCAGACCCCATAAGAGTCTTTCAGTGGTTCGCCACGCTCGACCTTATCTCCCCGCATACGCCCAGGCCTTAACCAAAATCGGACAGGAACGCGGCTGGCCCCTGTCACGCGCCGCCAGTTCGACGGGCTCCTCTCAGCGCCACCGGAGCCCTCACCGTGGGCGGTCCCGCGACCGTCGCAGAAAAGATCCGCCATTAGGACGAGCACTTGGCGGAATCTTCCGGCTCGACTTTCAGATGTCCGTCGCTTCGCCATTCCACGAGAAGCTTGTGCGCTTCATCGCCATCCTCGGTGAGAAAGTCGCACCCACCGTGTGCGGTGGCTGAGTTCTCACTGCGCCGCTGTACACTTCGGTGCGACCTCAAACTGCGGCTCACACCGGCCCATAAGGTAC
>JAYVDT010000540.1:0-2867 GCA_043749265.1 Rhodanobacteraceae bacterium
AACGCCGGCGGAGATGAAGTGCACATTTTTGAGCGGACTGGCAGCCGGCGGCAACTCTTGAACAGGTCCCTTGCGGCCCACCTGGTTGACCGGGAAAAGAGTCTCGCTATGCGAGAACGTCTGAACCTCGACTCCCGGCAACATGGCACCGTCGAAAGTTTGTCGCGCGTCTGCCGGAGCCTGTGCCCGCGCCGTGCCAACCACGAGACAGGCAGACATAAAAATGAGGATGTTTCGCTGAAATCGTGCGCGTAGCGATTTCCAGTTTGCTGGCGTGGTCATGCGCGAGTCTTTCATGGCGCGGAACAGCAACTCAAGTGAATTCGCGCCGGCTGCATTGGTAGGATAGGGATGTGAAAGTCGATGTGTTCTACTTTGGCATTTTGAAGGATTTTTTTGGCGGTGAGCAGGACCTGATGGAGCTGCCGGAAGGGTCTTCGGTCGCTGATCTTCTGAACCTCTTGAAGGGTCGGGGGAATGGGGACCTGGCCATGTGGAAGTCTCTGGCGGTCGCTGTCAATCGCGAATATGCGGGAATATCCACGCTGCTGCACGACGGGGACGAGGTGGCGCTGCTGCCACCGGTAAGTGGGGGTTCGGTTGCGTATTGAGATTCTGGATGAAGTCCTGCCAACAGCCGCGGTGATCGAAGAGATGAAGACTGGACCGGATGGCGCTGTGTGCATCTTTGACGGCATCGTGCGCAATAACACTCGCGGTCGCAAGACTCTTTATCTCGACTATGAGGCCTACCGCGAGATGGCCCTGGCGCAGATGCACGCCCTTGCCGCTGAAGCTGTTCACAAGTTTGGAGTGCGGGACGTTGCAATCCTGCACCGGCTGGGACGCCTGAGTGTGGGCGAGACGAGCGTGCTGATCGCGGTCGCGAGCGCACACAGGGGCGCCGCCTTCGATGCCTGCCGATGGCTCATCGACACGTTGAAGAAGCAGGTCCCGATCTGGAAGAAAGAGACTTTTGTCGACGGAGCAATTTGGGCAGACGGCGAGCCGTTTCCGGATGCGGTTGCCTTGCGTGACAGATGAGCTAATCTGCGCGATGGCGGGCTATTACCGGATTCCGTAGCTGTGGGTGGACACGGTTGGATACGTCTTCCGTGAGGCCCCGTCTATATCTTGCAGGTTTAGGTAAGCAGACAATTTAAACGGGGTTTATGGTGACATTTCGTCACAGCAGGATTTGGTTTTGGGTAGTTCTTCTGGGGGTGGCTTGTGCCTGTCGGGCGCAGGCACCGGTGGAGCGACGGACGCCGCCGGATGAGAAGATTCCGACGCTGAAGCTCGCTGCCCGCCTGGTGACGATCGCGGTGAACGCGGTAGACGGGCAAGGCTCGCCGGTGGGTGGATTGGAGAGGGACGATTTTCGCGTGCTCGAAGATGGCAAGGCGCAAAAGATTGCGTTCTTCGAGAAACAATCCGCGACGCCTCTTTCGATTGTGCTGGCGATCGACGGCAGCGAGAGCCTGCTGCGTAACGAACGGCTGGAATTGCAGGCCGCCAAGCAGTTTGTCCGGACTCTCCTGCGCCCCCAGGACGAGCTGGATTTGATGGAGTTTTCCGACTCCGTGCATGAGATCGTGGCGTTTACGAGCGATCAGCGGAAGATTGAGGCGGGGCTTGGGTCACTTGAAAAGGGCGATGCGACGGCCATGTACGACGCGATCTTTCTGGCGAGCCAGCGCCTTGGCGAAACCATCGCCGCCAAGGGCCGGAGGCGGGTGCTGGTGCTCATCACAGACGGCGGGGACACGGTGCATGGGGCGCGTTATGGGCAGGCGCTGGAGCAGGCGCAGCGAGCAGGGGTGCTGGTCTACTCCCTGATTGTCATTCCGATTTACGCGGACGCGGGCCGCAATACCGGCGGAGAACACGCGCTCATCCAGATGGCCGCGGACACCGGAGGAAAGTATTTCTACGTGGAGACCGCCAAGGATCTGGCGCCCGCGTTTGCGAAAGTTTCGGATGATCTGCGGACGCAGTATGTCTTGGGGTATTACGCGCCGGAAAGTACCGTCAAGAGCCGTCCAGACGGGTTCCGTGCGCTGAAGGTTGAGGTGACCGAGACGGGCATGGCAGACAAGGTCGGGCTGCGCTACCGGAGCGGCTACTACGCGAGCCGGGAGTAGCGATGCCGGCTTCAGGCCTCGGCTGTAGTAGGGTCGATGGTTGACTTGATGGGCGTAATCACGTTCGCAGGGAATGCACCCTCAGCTGCATGGCGTCTGATCATGTCCTCATTGGGCGCGATGTAGATGCAGTAAATTTTGTCCGGCGTGACATAGGACTGGACCCACTGGATCTCTGGGCCCATCGATTTCAGCACCGAGCAGGAGGTCTGGGAGATGGCCTTTAATTGCTCGGCGGTAAGATCACCGGCGTTGGGAATGTTGCGCTCGATCAGGAATTTGGGCATCCACGTCTCCTAAGGTTCACCTGCGTCGTCCAAGGTATCAGGCACGGAGCGCATTTACAGTTGAGATGTGAGGGTTTGTGAGCCAATTTGAGTTTGCGGAAGCGGCAGCGGAGATTGCACGCGAGGCGGGTGCCTTGCTGCGCGGGTTTTACGAAAAAGGCGTGGCCATGGAGTACAAGGGCGACGTGGACCTGGTGACGGAGGCCGACCGGGCCAGCGAGGCACTCATCAAGAAACGGCTGGCCTTGGCGTTTCCGGAGCATGGAATCTATGGCGAAGAGGGAACTCGCGAGCGCCTGGGGGGTGAATTCCGGTGGTATGTCGATCCGCTGGACGGCACGACGAACTTTGCGCACGGATTTCCGGTCTTCTGCGTGGTTTTGGGGCTGGAGCGGCGCGCTCCAGGGCTGGCCGAGGGTGAAGATGGCGAGATGGT
>JAYVDT010000541.1:0-2861 GCA_043749265.1 Rhodanobacteraceae bacterium
GGCAATTTCAGGTTGGAGGCTACGAGGATGTAGGTATCTTGTTGGGAGCGGTACTGGCAGCCGGTGAGCTGGAGGCTGCAGAGGGCGAGAAGAGCTAAAGTCAGGGCTGGCTTGCGCATGAAATTCTCCCAAATGTGTGGCAATGCATTGAAGCGTGGCCGAAAGAGTCATCCTGCGAGCGCCTGAATCCTACTCTCATTGGGAATATTTGGCAGTTTATTTTGGGGGGAGAACAAATCAGCGCGCAATTGAGCGACCACACGCGTGCCCCATCCTGAATCCGTTGGGCCGGATTGAGGATGGGTTGCGTCTAGCAAAGCGATCGACTGTTAGACGAGCGCAGGCTCGGTGGTGCGGGCGGCAGCAGCTAGCTCGGCGATTCGCTCTTCTGAGGGAGTTTCGTTGATGGTGGGTGCCTGGGGGAAGTAGGCATTCGCGAAGTACTGACCCAGCATACGATCCGTGTTGAAGAAGCTGCCGTTCATGGCGATACAATGCTGCTGCATGCGCGCCCAGGCATTGGGCCGGGCATACATGGGAGCTATACACTGCTCGAGCTTGTCGTACAGACTGGCGGCCTCAGCGTCGTCGTCGTCGCCGTCGTCGATGGCCCAGCCGGTTACGTCTTCAGCGCAACCTTCGATCCACCATCCATCGAGGATGGAGAGGGAGGGGACGCCATTGAGAGCAGCCTTCATGCCGGAGGTGCCGGAGGCCTCGTATGGGCGGCGAGGCGTGTTGACCCACACATCTACGCCCTGTGTGAGGATGGCGCCAAGTTCCCAGTCGTAATTTTCCAGGTAGACGATGCGGAGGGAGCCGGAGTTGATCTTGCCGGCGAGTTCAAAAACTTCCTTGATAAGGCCCTTGCCGGCGGTGTCTGCGGGGTGGGCTTTACCGGCGAAGACGATCTGAAGGCCACCGATTTTCTTGGCGATCTTGACGAGACGCTTGGGATCTTCCAGCAGCAGCGAGGCGCGCTTGTAGGTGGCGACGCGACGGGCGAAGCCGAGGGTGAGGACGGACTCATTGAGCGCCTCGCCGGTGCGGTTGGCGACGACTTCCACCAGGCGTCGCTTGCCAACACGGTGAGCGTTGGCGATGCGGCTCGGCTTGATGCCATAGACGGAGCGGAAGTACTGGTTGTCATGACGCCAGCGGGGCATCTCTTCATCGAAGAGACGCTGCAGCGGCGGAGCGACCCAGGTGGCGGCGTGGACGCCGTTCGTGACGGATTCGACGTGGTAGTCGGGGAACATGATCTGCGAGACTTTACCGTGCTGCATGGAGACGCCGTTGACCCAGCGCGAGAAACGCAGGGCAACATAGGTCATGTTGAGCAGGCCGTTATGAATGCAGCCAAAGCGCTCGAGGGTCTGGGCGCGGATGTCGCCTAGGACAGCGTACATCTGGTCCGGGCCGAACATGTCGTGGCCCGCGGGGACGGGGGTGTGGGTGGTGAAGACGCACTGTTCGGAGACGGCGATGCGGTCTTCCTCAGTGGCGGAGGAGAGAGGCGCGCCGGTCTCGAGACGGTCTTCAAGGAGGCCGAGGGCGAGGAGCGCGGCGTGACCCTCGTTCATGTGATAAACAGCGGGAAGGCAGCCGAGTTTGTGCAGGAGAGCGACGCCGGCCAGGCCGAGGACGGTCTCCTGACAGAGGCGGTAGTAAGTATCGCCGCCATAGAGGTGGTCGGTGAGGCGGCGGTCGAAGGGGTCGTTTCCTTCTACGTCGGTATCGAGGAGGAAGACGGGGATAATGTGGCCTTCGACGCCTACAACGTCAAAACGCCAGGCCTGCACCCTGATCTGGCGACCCTGCATCGTGAGTTCGACGATCTCACCGGCGGTGGGGAGCTTTTCGGGAGTCCAGGGAACGTCCGACTCGGTTTGCTGGCCAAGGCCGTCCAGGTGCTGCCTGAAGTAGCCGCGGCGGTGAACGAGCGAGACGGCAACCATGGGGGCGCCGGTGTCGGCCGCAGAGCGGAGGGTATCCCCCGCGAGCATGCCGAGTCCGCCGGAGTAGGTCGGAAGCGCGGGGGAGATGGCGATCTCCATGGAAAAGTATGCGATGGTGCGGCCAGACAGGTCGAAGAGGGGGGCCGTGGTGGTCATCAATGTTTGATCCTTCCATCCAGGCCCACGGAAGGAGGCCGAGACATTCTTGAATTTACGAGTACGGGCCCAAATGATCTTTCGAACTAGAGGACCCATACAACCCGGAACTCTTCGATCTTACCAAAGGGGGACGAAGTTCATCCCGGACTCTTTTCGCGGTTATCGGATGAGATCAACTCTGCGGCGTTGTAAGTATTTCAGGACAAAGAAGAATTCAACCTGAGTGCAACTTTAGAGGGATTCAAGCTTTTGCAGACGCCTGAAGAAGGGTCCAGATACGTTCGATCCAGGCAAGGTGTTCGGCTTTCATGAGGACGGAGCGGAGACAGAGCACGGTATCGGACGCGGTGACGGCGGGCCAGGTGTCAGAGGGGAAGAGGCTTACAGGCAGACGGGCAAGGGCGAGATGGAGGTTACGCTTCTCGGCTTCGTCGAAGATGGTTTGGGCTCGGGTTGAGCTCTCAGCCAGAGTGGGGGCGGAGGCGGCCCAGATGGCGATATCGAGCTGTGGGGGATGGGTGGGGGCGATGAAGTGGGGCGAAGAAGAGACCAGGCCGTGGAGCGTAAGGGCGGCAGCGCGGCAGTGCGAGAGGGATTGGGCAAAGTCGCCGGAGGAGTTGAGGGGCAGCAGGCGCTGGGTGCTCCAGAGGGCGACGGCAGCGGCTCCGGCGCGGGAGCACTCAAGGGAGATTTCGCCGAGATGGAGGGAGGCGGAGGTGAAGTAGGTGTAGGGGGAATCGTGCT
>JAYVDT010000542.1:0-9487 GCA_043749265.1 Rhodanobacteraceae bacterium
TCATCTTTACCTTATCGAGGCGTCGGAGAGCCGCCGCGACTTTCGCTTTGCGTCTTTGCATCAGCGCATCAGTCCGCCTGATCAAGCTGTCGGCCGCCGCCAGCTCGGCCACATGCTCTTTGAGTCGCCGAAACTGATCTATAAGCGCCTTTCGCGTCTTTGGATGAGACTTGCGAGCAGCATCGTTCCAAGTCGCTGCAGGTTTGCGGCTGCGAAGGTCGCGTAGCCAACCCCAGTGAGCGACATCATCCGAAAACGAGGGAATCATTTTCTGGCCGTGTTGGGCAAGAAAATCGTCGACACTGTCAGACTCTTTAACCGCTTGGAGTACCCAGTCCAATGGTTCTCGTTTCAAGCGCTTCAACGTCTCTAGCGCGCGCCGATACGCTCCCAATCCTTCATGAAGCCGATCAGATACTGGTTTGCTTGAAGCAGACTGAGCCATCGCTCTGCTTCCTTGTCCTCGCGTGGAAGACAGCCCAGAATCTTGCTCGTGGCTTCTTGAAGACGCGCATGAGCAAATAAAGGGTCGAGTTCATTCCACTGCAGAAGCCGTAGCTGCGCGGCGAATTCTCTTGATAGCGAGGACTGCGGGCTTGGGGGAACGCGGTTTGGCGATTTGCGGGAAGCCATTATTGATAGATATCACGCTTATTTCCTTGCTTAGCAGCTGTCGTTATCGAATTACGCGATTCCCGGGTGCAGCAGTTCCCAAGTGGCGCCAAGCTCAAGGAAGTGAAAGGCGCTGAAGCAAAAGGGCTACACGAAAGGAAGAACGAGAAAAATCGATGTTATCTCCGTTAGGGCGCACGCAAGTATTGGTAACTAGCTGCGCTGTTGGAGTGCGAGGCTGAGCAGATAGATCAGAACCGGTAGCTCTCCTGGCCGGCCCTAATGACTGCGGCAGTCCGGCCGGACTCATCAACGTTTTGCGTGGATTCGGTCCACTGGGCGATCGACGACCGCACGGAACTGCTCGACGTTTAGCTAGCGAATCCGCGCGGATACATCTTCACTAACACCGCTTCACCGAGTCGCGCATTAGCGCCTCGGAAAGCGCATAAACGCCGCTGGGAGCGATTTCCCGGCATGAGGCTTTTCAAGTTATGTCGATCCATCAGATTGCTGCAGGGCAGCCCGCCCCAATTATCGCCTCCACTGCCGCGTTCACCAGCAACTTCCGCTGGGAGCACCAGAGTCACTACCTTGCCCTCGTTGCCGACGGTGTCGTCGTCTTCAAGATGCCCGTCGAAGACATGCAGCCCTTCCGCGACATCTCCGTGCACTGGCTTGAGACGGAGATGCGCGGCAAGCCCTACTTCACCGCTGACGTTATCGTGTCCGCACTCGCGTTCCTCCGTACCAATGAGATGGAACTCCAGGAGTGGACTGACGCAAACATTAAGGAAGGGGAGGTGGCCCGCAAGCAGGCGCGAATTACGAGGGCGCAGGTGGGCACCATGCCTCGCCTTCCGTAAAGCGCAACTGCAGCCGGTCTAAGCGCCCCCACCGGTCCGTGCAACTTAGCTCGGGCTGGTGGCGGGCGGCAATCCGTCGAAGTTTGGCATCGCTCTTAGCCGACCACTACCGTACCGAAGGAAATGATTATGGCCGCAAAACGTTACGAACCTCCTTATCACTGCTGGCATGAGAAGGACTTCTGGGGGGACCGCGAGGTGATCCGCATGCTTCCCGTGCAACGTCACTTCTACCGCACTCTGATCCAGGCGGCGTTCCACGCTAGTACCCGCCCCAACCTGCCTGATGATGACGCTCAGCTTTGGGTGCTCGCCGACGCCGACAATCTGGAACACTGGATGGCCAACATGGGCCCCGTGCGCGCCAAGTTCGAACCCTTTGTGGATGAAAGCGGGTTGCCACTGCTCGCCCACAAGCGGATCACGAACGACTGGAACCAGATGATGGATTACATCGCGAAGAAGAGCAAGGCCGGCGTCGCAAGGCATCGTAAGGCAGCACTTGCTCAGCACGCAGCAGCACCTGCTCTTAAACAGAAACTAAAAACTGAAATGGAAAGTGTAAGTGAAATCCAAAACCAAACCGTAACTGAACCGGCTACGGCCTCCGGCCAAGGTTCTGTTATTGGTTGTTTTGCGGAACAGGGAATGGACTATTCCACTTTCGACCTCGACGGTAACCTGAAGCCGAACGGTTACCGGCAAAGCGAACCGAACGATTTATCGGTTAGCTGGCAGCATCTGTTCGGTTCCGAAGGCAGCCCTGTTGATTTCGAAAAAATCATTGAGCGTCACTACGCGGATGATCCTGAACGGGCACCTGGAGAGATTGAAGCCATCATGCACTGGGCAGCGGTAACGAGTAATCATTGGAACCCCAAGCGTTCGAAGACTTCGCGGGGTCTTCTTTCCGCCTTCCAAGAAATTCGCCGTCAGTGGTCGCTATACATGGACAAGGCAAAGCAAGGCGCGGAGGAAAGGCGGACTCGGCGGCGTCCGTCGTCTTCCAGAGGCACGGAGGCCGGCGACGACGCTAGGGGTGAGGATGATTCTGATGATGCCTTCGAGGCATTTCAGATATCCGATGAAGAACTCGACATTTGAAGAGAGCCCGTCGTCCGGCACCCGTGAAATCCAGTGCTTGAGCGACGTAGATGAAGGGAATCGCAATCGGCGGGCGCGCCTCACAGAAAGGGAGGATGGAGACCACAGCAAGTAACTCACGCTGTCAGCGCTAAAACCAAGGGTGCTTACGGCAGCAGTCCCACCGAGATCAGACACCGATGATCTCCCAACATATAGAGAGGAAATTGAAGATGGCCGCAGAAGAAAAGCTTGTAAACCTTGCATGGGAGATTGGGGAGGCCAGCCAGCATCGTGCAGCTATGTTGGGCCTGCGCAGGAATAACCCGAGCGCAGCCACGAAAGAGTGGCTGGCAGAGGCACGTGCGAACATGCGTAAGCTCCAGGCGCGCTGGCGTCTGTTGCAAGACAAGCGTTACTCCGAGTGGAATCGGGCGGCCTAGGCTCGTTCTCTAGCGCTGAACTTGACGACTTACCTCGGGAACCAAACCGCTCCCCGTGCCCGTGAACACGGGGTAGATGGACAAACTCACCGATCCACAATCGATGACCGCAGACAGTAACTTCGCGCACTTGGAGGGACGCGACCATGGAGCAGCACTATGGCCGAACCCGTTGTAGAAACAATCTTCGAAAAGCTGAACCGCATGGAGGGTCTCATTGATTCCGAGCAGGTGGTGGCTATCTTCGGGTGGACGGCTGCCTCTCTACGGGTGTACGTGGCGAAAAAGCACATCCCACACTTCCGCCTGGGCCGATTGGTGAAGTTCGATCCAGGCCAACTGGCTCAGTGGCTCAAGAAGCGGCAGGCGTAGAAGCGAAAGCTAACCACGTTTTGTCCACCATCTTGATCGCGGCTCCGCTTCCCGCTTCTTCCGCAGACAGATACCTCAACGTGGTCTTCAGGTCCTGATGGCCCAGCATCGCCATCAGGTCTCTGGGACTCACCCCGGCTCGGTGGTGCGAAGTGGCAAATGTCCGGCGGAAATCATGCAAGTTGAACTCCCGGCAACAAGCGGTTTCCGCACACAACTTCCCACCCTTGGTCCGGCACTTTCCGCAATTCATTCCGGCCTTGAAAGCTAGCTCTTGCAGGGTCCGCAACAGATGCCCATTGGGTCTGCCTGCTTTGGTGGGGAAGATCCATCGGGCTCTCGGGTTCTGTTTGTGCCGAGCCTTCAGTGCCGCCAATAGAGCCGTGGGCACCGTGACGATCCTCTCCTTGTGATTTTTCAAGAAGAACGGCACATCCGGCTTCTCTGAGACCCGATAGGTCTGCCGGGTCCAGTCGATGTCGCCATAAGCTGCGTGCATGACTTCTCGCTCTCTCATACCCAGACCCAGAAAGAACTCAAACAGCATCCTCTCCTCCCCATTAGCAGCAGCGAAAAGACGCTTCAATGTAGCCTCCGAATAAACACGGGGCATCCGCTCGTTGATCTTGGGGATGTGGGCCTTGCTCACCTTGAGGGACCGGGTGACCCCGTTCCGCCGGAGCAGACTCATCAGCGCGACGAAACGACCTTCGATGGTGGTCGGCGCTTTGCCTTCTTTCACCAATCTCTTGACGTAGGCGGTGACGACAGCATCATCAACTTCATCGAGGTACGCCACCTTCGCCCCCCTGAAGAAATCCCCAAGCTGGTTCCGGTACTGCTATGCCTGCTCCAAAGTCGTAGTGTTTTTCTTCTCTGTCACGAAATCGTCAATGGCCTTGAGCAGCGCGAGACGGACGCTCCCGGGAGCCGCAGGAGTTGCCTTGGGGTTCGCCAGCGGAGCCACGGACAGCGGCTCGGTGGGCTTCTGTTTACGCTCTCGGAACGCCTTCGGTAGGCTGATGACCGCGCCGGACGTGTTCTCAAGATGGATGGCCGCTTCCCGGGACTTCCGCATCATGGTCGCTAGTTGCGGGTCAGGACCAACAAACTCGTATGTGCGGTTCCCGTCATGTGTCGTATAGCGAATGTAGTAGATGCCGTTACCCACGGGCTTCTCTACCCCGCCGATCACGGCAAACCCCTCCTTGACGCCACCGTTTTTGTTCAACGCTGCCGGGTAGTAAGGCTGTTTGCCCCCACCCTCGCTAACCCGTAGGTATATCCGTGCAATCCGTTTGCGCATGCTTATCTCCCTCCAAGGATAACCGCGTCAATCGGTAGCTTGAAAGGTAACGGGCAGTTTTTAGGGTATAAGTGCAATGGAATGACAGGTCCGGACTTTATCCCCTCCTCTTCCGCCATTTATTCATCTCATACGATGCGGCTTCAGGGATTCTGGAGAGAAATGGCGAGGGTGGCCGCTTTTCCGGTTTGCACTCTCGCGCCAGGCGATCAGGCAGCCAATTATGCCCGTGAAGAGCGGCTTGAATGAGCAATCCCGACACTCTATTGGGCTCAGACGCGGCACAGTGAGGTCGGCAACAGTTTGTGTCGTGATGCGGCTAAGAGAAATTGTGAAATTTAGGATGCAGCGCTCACTCACCTAGTAGGACACGTCTGCCCTTTACTTTCTAACGGGAGAAGTCACTACCGAGTTCGTCCCAGTGGCCAGGTCCGATGTCTCTTAGAGCCGCGGTGAACGCGATACAGGGCAACTACAACTGGAATCACGATCGAAACCGACATCGAAGAGATGGACTGAAGTGGAATTGGCAGTACCTGAAAACGTGTGATCCCGGAACCTGTCCCGCCTGTGACGAGGCAGGGCGTTACCTCTTCAGTGACGATGATTTTCCGGGTTCTCCGATACCAGGGTGCATGAACTTGAAGGAGGGCTGTCGGTGTCTAGCTATCAGCTTGGATTCAGGGGATGGCCAGGCTCTCCTCGATTCAGGAAAATTACGCATATACTCCTCAGCGCACTGATGGGGCCAAGGCGTCACTGCAGATGGCCGCAGTCGCCGCGCCATCTCGTTCGCCGGTCATCGTTCCCCGATATGCATTCCCCGATATGCGTTCCTCATTGCGCGTTCCTCGTTTTTCTATGCGGATAGTTTGGAAGATGCTTTCTGCAGCTCACTGTGCGCTGACGCGAGATCGTTAATCTTTGCCATGTGCCAGGCGCGGTCGGCTCCGAGCTGTTGTGCCGCACGCTCCAGCTCAGGATCAAGCGCTGACGGGGATGGGCCACCGCGGACTGAGCGGATGGCGATGAAGTTTTCCGGATCCAGTGCCCTCTGAATCTCTTTGACCGAGATGCAAACCCCAGCAGCCTCTGAGCGTGCGTGCAGATCCCGCGCAAGCGCAACCGTGTCGTCGCTGCTGGCAGCCTTCACGGCTGCGGCAACGATCGTGTGTGCCTGGTGAAAGGAGACACCGCAGGTGCGTACGAGCGTATCCGCCACTTCCGTCACCGCCAGGAAACTGGCGTTGGCGCGCACCCTCATATGATCCGTGTTGAAGCTGGCTTCTGACAACGCGCCCGCCAGTAGTGCAAGCGCGCGATGTCCATCGGTGAATGCAAGCGCGACAAGCGGCTGCAGGGAGTCTTCGCCATCATTCATGTCTGCGAACGGTGTATTGTGCAGCGAACCGAGGATGGACTGCGCCTCCGTCAGCGCCCGGGATGCGAGGATTCGCGAGTGCTCCAGCGGCACGGGGTTGCGCTTCTGCGGCATGATGCTGCTGGTCTGCACGTAGCCATCGGAGAGGCGCAGGAAGTTAAATTCTGCCGTGGACCATAGCAGCATGTCCTGCGTAAAACGTCCGAGGCTGAGCATGGCTGTCGCGAGCACGCTGCATGCCTCCGCCACGTAATCGACGGCGGCAATGGCGCCGTAAGAATTGGTGACGAGACCGCGAAAGCCGAGCAGCTTTTCCGTCTGGCTGCGGTCGATGGGGAAGCCTGTGGTGGTGATGGCGCAGGCACCCAACGGACTTCGATTGACGCGTGCATAGCAGCCGATCATGCGCTCCGCATCGCGCTCCAGCACCTCGATCATCGCCATCATGTAATGGCCCAGCGTCGTCGGCTGCGCAGGTTGATTGTGTGTATACGCGGGCATGATGGCAGCGCGGTACGTCTTCGCAATTTCTAATAGCGTGTTGCGCAACGCGAGCGAGGCCGCTAAAGTTTCCAGCAGGCGTTGCCGCAGCACCATCCGGTACATAGTCAGGTCAATGTCATTGCGCGAGCGTGCGGTGTGCAGACGGCCCGCGTGTTCGTCACCGGCGATCTCGGCAAGCTGCCGCTCCACCAAAAAGAAGAGATCTTCGACGGTGCCGTCATAAGCCACTGTGCTCAGTGCCTTCAGGTCGAGTGTATTTAACGCATGCAGGCAAGCTGCAGCGGTCTCGTGCGAGACGATACCCTGGGTGCGCAGCATAACCAGGTGCGCGTAGTCGATCTGGAGCAGAGCAGGCAAAAAAAGCCGTTGTGCATCCGCGAAGATGTGCGTTAGCACATGCTCCCGGTAAATGGGCGCGGGGAACTTCGATGCGGTAATGTTTGCTTCCATGGCTTGCGCTTCCTCGTATAACGACAGAAAAGAGACGGTGAGCCTAAGCCGCACCGTCTCTTCTGTAGACGGATTTAGAACTCGATGCGCGCGCCAAACTGCAGAATACGTGCTTCGAGTACGGAGCTGGTAGGGACCAGGGAAGGCTGCGTCGTGATGCTGCCTGCAGCGTTGGTGGTGGCAGTAGTGTTGATGGAGGTGAAGTTGGAACGGTTGACGAAGTTGTTGGCTTCGACGAAGATTTGCGGCTTCACACGTTCGAACAGGGTGGCGAAGGTACGGGTGTAGCGTGCATCCGCCTGGAAGATGTTCGGGGTGCGAAGCGTGTTGCGGCCGACGAACAGGGGGCGCTGCTGGCCGACGGCCAGGATGTCTCCATTCAGATTCCTGCCGGTCACAAGATTTTGCTGATCGCCGCTGCTGGCGTTGACCAGCACGGCCAGGTTGTTGTTCGCCACAAGCCCATTGAGATAGCGATTGGCGAAGTGTGTCTTCGGCTGATATACCGTGCGCAGGGTGAAGGAATTTGGACGGTTGATATAGCTATTGCTGCGGTCGCGCTTACGGTTGGTGGCATCAGAGATGAAGTTTGAGTTCTCGAAGCTCGTGGCCTCCGGCGCGTCGGAGATGGCGTGGGACCAGGTGTAGGACGCATTGAATTCCAGGCCACCCGTCATGCGGTGCATGTAGTTTGTCACCAGCGCGTTGTAGCTGCTGTTGGCACCTATATCGACAAAACGGATGTTGTTAAAGGAAGGGTTGTAGCGGGTCAAGCTGTTTACGGTGGAAGAGAACGCAGGACGGCCATCGGCCAGCGGGGCCAGCGCGACGCCTGTTGCTGATACGCCGGGGATAATGTTGCTATTGCGCAGGAACTGGAGGTTGCGGCCGCTCGTCATGATGTAGCCGATGGTCAATGCGTCGCTCTTGCCAAAAGCCTGTTCCACCTGAGCGTTGACATTCCACGTGTACTCGTTTTTAAAGCGCGAGGTGAGGGCATAGGGTGTCGGTGTGGGCAGGGAAGCGACCGGCACATTGTTAAAGGTGTTCGGGAAGGATGGTGCTCCGACGGCGGTCGGACCGAGGGTCGCTATCAGGTTGCCGGTGTTAGTAAGGCCATTGCTGTACAGGGGGTTGTAGAAGCTGTTTGTCGGTGTAGCCTCATAGAAAATGCCACCGCTGAGGCGGACGACAGTGGAAGAGTTTGGCGTAAAGGCGAGGCCCAAGCGTGGAGAAAAATTTCCCATCGGCGTGCGGAACTTCTGCGTCTCTGGAAGCGGTGCGTTGGCGAGTCCGTTGGGGGAGCGGTACTGGTCGTAGCGGACACCGTAGTTTGCTACAAGGCGCTTGGAGATCTGCCACGTGTCCTGGGCGAAAAGATCGAAGAAGACCGTCTGGTAACCAGCGCCGGGACGGCCGATAGATGCAGTCACATTGCTGTACGACTTGGTGTTCGTTCCATTCTTTGCAGCCGTGTAGTCCGTCAGGGTAGCAAACGTGAACTGGGTGTAGATATCGGCGAGTTGAGTGTCGTTATTTTTCTGAAAGCCGACGCCGAACTTGAAGGTGTGACCTCCCCTGACAAGCGTTACGTTGTCAGAGAAGGAAGGGATCTTTTCCTGAAACTTGTCCCCTGAGCCGTTCGTTCCGCCGAAGTTCGCCACGCCGGAGATGGTTACCATGGGGCCGGCGCCCGTTGCGACGCCTGCAAAGTGCTGCTGGTTGCGGTATGGCCAGGAGCCGCGAAATTCATTCAGCAATGTCGGCTTGAAGGTGGTAATCAACTGCGCGCCGATGATATGGGCGCGGTCGCGGAAGTCAGCCTCTGCCGACTGCAGAAAGAGCCCACCGGCATTGGTGTTGAACGGGTAATCGTTTCGGAAGTAGTTGTAGCGCACAAAGAACGTGTTCTTTGAATTGATGTTCACGTCCAGGCGGGCATCGGCCCATTGGGCACGCTGCACCTGGGGTGCGGTGTTGAAGTCTGCCACCGGCACGCCAAGGGCAACAAGCGCTGCCTGGTTAGCCGCGGTGACCGTGACGGCTTGCGGGTTGCCGCGCTTCAGATGCTCATAGGCCCCGAAGAAAAACACACGATCCTTCACAATCGGCCCGCCAATACGGCCGGTCAGGTCGTCGACGTGAAGGTCGGGCTTTGGCTTGTAACCAGGGACGCCCGGGGTGCAATTCTGCAAAATAGGGCAGGAGCTGGCTGCCTTGGGCCTCCAGATATATTGCACCGCGCCATGCAGACTGTTGGTGCCGGCCGGGGTGATTACGTTGTAGATGATGCCAGCGGTATTGCCGAACTCGGCGCTAAAGGCGTTGGAGATGGTCTGGACCGTGTCGGTGTAGCTGTCGGAGATGGCGAACAGGCGCAGGCCGTAGCGATCGCTCTCCGTATCGACCATGCCGTCAAGCTGATAGTTCACACGATCCACCAGGCCGTTGGTGTTGACTGTCCGAGGGA
>JAYVDT010000543.1:0-2857 GCA_043749265.1 Rhodanobacteraceae bacterium
AGAGCGGATAAAGATTGGATAAGGGCCGATAAAGCCTCATCTGTGGTGGCATTCCTTCATCAGGCTTGCGCTTCCCTCATCTGGCTTGCGCTTCCCTCAGTTGCCTTGCACTTAGCGGAACTGCTTTGGAGGCTTGGGGCGGGAGAGCGAAGGAGCGTCCGGATCCGGCGGCGGTGCACCCGCCGGAATTGAATCCGCGCTCGGCGGTGTCGTCGCGGTCCCCGGAGGAAGTGGCGTAACGGGTGCAGCGTTCGGCAGGGCCTCTCCGTTATAGATAATTCGTGACTTTGCCCGGAATCGCTTATAGTCCTCGTACTTTACGACATAGCGAATATGTACTTCTTGTCCGGGCGCGCCCTCCTGAGCCGGAAAGTGCAACACGCCATCCGCTTTCGTGTAGACGGGAAACCAGTTGCCGCCGTCGACTTCCTGGTAGTAGGTGGTGTAGGGCGGCGATAGATCTTCGTGGCCTCGCTTCAAATTGTCCGGTACGGACTTGCCGTTGATCAGCACAATCTCAAACTGCTGCTGGTCGACCCAGACTCTGCCCTGGAAGTACCGCTTGCCTTTTTCGAGAGTCTTCGGCTTGCAATCGAAGACGTAGGTGTCGATGTCGTCGACCTTTTGCCGGCCCAGGTAGCTCAGGTTGTACTGGGGTAGTTCCGGCGTGGTCAGTACGAACGGCAGGCGGTGGGCGATATCGTCGAAGTCCGACTCCGTCATGATGAGTCGCTCGATGGTATTTGCCGGCGCAAAGACTACGTGCTCGGTGCGGGCGTCTTTATCGGAAAACACAATGTCGGTGACTTGCTGGTAAGTTCCATCTGGTTTCGTCGTGTCATCGTTGATGGTTTGAATCTTGACGGTCTGGCGAAACGTGTAAGCATCCCGAGCTTTAGCAAAGCCGGACTCGCGCTCGCCAAATTTGGCGATAAGCGCAGCCGGCGTGAGTCCATTGGACGGTGGCGCCGGGTCCAGCGGGCCAAAACCGGCGGGCTGCCCGGACTGTGGCGCACCGTCTGAATTTCGGACAGGCAAAAGGGCATTGGCCCTCGGGACCGATACAGAAAGAGCAAGCATCGCAGCCATACCGGCTGCAAGAAGGTAAGTCGGTTTCATATCTCAGGTTTAGACGCTAAATCGAAGCAAACGGGTTCCGAAGGGGCGTAATGGGTCAAGTTTGGGCGGGGCATTGGATGTGTCTGCTGGCGATAGTTGGACTAGCGCTGGCATTATGGGCAATATTTCGGCAGCGTGGAGTGCAGGCAGCAGAGAGTTGGAGAGAGCGCCGTATGCGTGAAGAGCTTGAAGCCTACGCGCATATTGAAACGTCCCGCTTGGGTGAGCATGGCGTCATGACCGACCCCGCCGAGGCTGGCCGCGACCTTGCCCGACGCATCTGTAGGCTGGTCGCGGAAAAGAGCGTTTTTACCCGCGTGACCATGCTGCTGCGCAATCCGGAAGGCCGCTTCGTCTGCATTGGCAGCATAGGCGTGGATGATCTGACGGTCGCCGCGCTGACCATCTGGGGCGAGAAAATTGTCGCGGAAGAGCTAGCTAACCGCGCGAGCCAAAGCATCCGCACCACCACTAAGAGCTTTTCGATTCAGCTTGGCCACTGGAGCGACTTTGACCGCGAAGTTGGCACCTGGGCTCTCTCCGGCAAGCGCGAACGGCGCAAGTGGCGACGTGCAATTGTCGTACCGATACGCGTTGGCAGCGGCAAGATGGCGGGCGCGATTGTGGTCTGCGGCGACGGCACTGCGCTCGCCGACGGCATTGAAAGAGTGACCAGCCCGATTGAAACTCTTGCCGCCCGCCTGGGCCGCGAGTTTGAGAACGAGACCCTCCGTGAGCGTTTGCTTCGCGCGGAAAAGCTTGCCGGGCTGGGGCAACTTGCGGGTAGCGTCGCCCACGCGCTGAACAATCCGCTGACCGCCGTGCTTGGCTTCGCGGAACTCATAGCAGAGACCAGCGAGGAATCGCGAGTGCGAAAAGATGCCGATACGATCGTGCTCGAAGCACTGAAGATGAAGGAAACGGTCGAAAAGCTCGTCGAGTTCTGGCGTCCTGTTCCGCCAACTGATGAGGCGATCTCGGTCGTTGATATTCTGCGGGAACTGGCTGCAGCCTGCCAGCCCAAGCTCAAGGAGCGCGGGGTCGCGCTGATCCTTTCGGCCGGAACTGATGTTCCCGTTGTGCGGGGGAGTCGCGACCGCCTGCGGCAGGTTATGGAACGTCTGCTCAACAACGCGGCGCAGACTATCGCGACGGCGCGGCCGCGGGAAGAGGGGGAAGAGCATGCCATCCGCGTCACGGTTTCTCACGATGAGCGGACCCTTCATATCATTGTGAGCGATACGGGGCCTGGCTTTGGTGACCCTGCGCGTATCTTTGATCCGTTCTATATGACGCGCGGACTGGAGGAGGGTGCTGGGATGGAGCTGTCGATCTGTTATGGCATCGTCCGAGAGCATGGCGGGGAGATCTCTGCGTTCAACCTGCATCCGCATGGGGCCGCAGTCGTGATTGAGCTGCCGATCAGCAAAGTTATTCGCGAGCCCATCCTGATTGAAGAGAATGTGCGTGCCACGACGCACAACAAGGCTTAACGCAGATAAGTGCGGATCAAAATGGATGAGAGCGGCAGGGGCCTCATCTGTGTCTTGATCCGTCTATCCGCTTTGATCCGTGTTACGTCTCGTTCTTGAGTAGTGGTAAAGCTTGTAGACTGGCGCGATGAAGATCTTTGCAACTCTGCTGGCGGCAAGCCTTTTGCTGACCGCGGCCCCGGCGCATTGGCACCAACTTTACAGGGGATGATCTTCATCGATTTGGCGAAACATCTGGTGAATGG
>JAYVDT010000544.1:0-2849 GCA_043749265.1 Rhodanobacteraceae bacterium
TATGATTTCGATTAGTGTCCAGCGCAGGTGGGAGATGGATTGTTCGATCAACCTCGATCGGTCATAGATCGGAATGACCTCTACCCCTGCCGGAAGTCCGGGCTTAATTTCTTCTAGTCGCGACTTTACGCGATCGATCACCTCCGGAACGCTTTCACCGTTTCGCATCACGATGATGCCGGAGACAGTTTCGCCCCTTCCATCCAGGTCGGCCACCCCACGACGCATGTTAGGTCCGGTAACAACCTGCGCAATATCACCAACTCGAACAGAAGTACCCGTTGTCGAGGCGCTGATGACGCTGTTTTCGATATCGTGGATCGACTTCAGGTAACCAGAGCCCCGCAGCATTGACTCTGATTCATTAGATTCAAGCAATCTCGCACCGGTGTCAGTGTTGGCGTTGCGAAGCGCTTCGGCCACACTGACGATTCCGAGGTCGTGATTGCGGAGACGCACCGGATCCACGTTTACCTGATATTCCTTACCAAATCCGCCTACAGAGGCAACCTCGCTTACACCTCTAACAGAGCGAAGATGACTTCGAAGATACCAATCCTGGATGGAACGCAACTCGGCTGGATTGTGAGTCCCAGTTTTGTCGACTAGGGCATATTGAAATATCCACCCAAGGCTTGTGGCATCCGGCCCCAGGCTGGTGGTTACTCCAGTCGGCAAGGTAGGTATGACGGTTGCCATAACCTCTTGAACACGTGTTCTTGCCCAAAAGAGATCAGTATCTTCATCAAAGATTACATAAACATAGGAGTAGCTAAAGTCGGAGATGGCCCGGACTGTCTTTACCTTAGATCTTCCAGTCAGCGCAGTTACAATTGGGTTTGTTACCTGATCTTCCATCTGGCCCGGATCACGGTCCCAATGAGAAGCAACAATCACCTGGGTCTCCGAGAGATCCGGGATCACGTCCAAAGGAACTCTGCTCATCGCAAACCACCCACAGATACAGGCAATGGCCGTTACAAGAACAATCCATTTGCGGTGTCTCGCTGAAAACTCGACAAGAAAATCAATCATCATTTAGCCCTTAATGCCGCAGTCAAACCAACTAACTCTCCACCGCGTTCTGAATAGGCTTCTGGACTGCTGTCAAATTTAGCCTTACAGCTCTTTGAACAAAAGTGGAAGTGTTTTCCTGAATACTCTGAAGACAGTGCCTCATCAAGATGCTGTAATGGCATGCCGCAAGCGGGGTCACTCTCCGCTTTTTCAGTCGCGCTCAACCTATGATCAATCTCTTGGACTTGGGCTCGCTCTACAAGTAGTCGACTCTCCGAATCGAGCAGGAATGTTCCTGACACGGCCACGTCAGCACCGTCCTGCAATCCATCCAGAATTTGTACGCGGCCACCCGTCTCAACGCCTGTTTTGACCTTTCGAGGGGTGAAGGAGCCATTCGCAAGCCTGACGTATGCCACCTTTTGAAGACCGCTATCCAGGATCGCTTCCTGAGGAACAGTTACGCTCCGCACGACTGGAGTTATTAGGACGACCCGGACAAACATATCTGGCCGCAATGTCAACTTCGGATTCGCCAGCTCTAGTCGCACTTTGAATGTGCGAGACACAGAATCAAACTGTCTTGCCTCTGAGACACGAGCCGGGAAGCTATGTGCTCCATAAGTGACGACCGCAGGCTGTCCGGGACGGTAAACTTCAAGTTCCGACTCGTTGACATCAACCAGCACCCAAATGCGCGAAAGATCGGCTATGCGAGCTAACTCCGCGCCCCGCGCCAGGGTTTGTCCCAGATTGACGTTCCGATCGAGCACAACGCCATCAGCTGGAGAGCGGAAATCTATGTCGCGCGTTACCTCGCGCGAACGCGCTAACTCTCGGATTTGTTGGGAGGTGAGCCCGTACGATTTCAACAGCTCCTCTTCTACCCGTTTTTGCGCCTTCGCCGTGTTGATAAAGGATTGGTCGCGTACCGCTGCCGCGGCCTGGTCGAACGTACCCGAGGCGAGCACGTATGCTTGAACGGCGTTGTAGAGATCTCTGGTCGGCACGAAATAAGTGGCCAGTAAATCGCCCATGTGCACAATACTGCCTGTCGAAAATCCTGAAACCGACTTGATCACTCCGTCGGCCAACGCGGTAACCTTGAAGATTCGGCTTTCATCGGCAACGACTATACCGGCAGCTTCGAAATGCTGGCTCAAAGATTCTGTCTGCACACGAACCGTTCGGATCCCGCTGATACGCTGCGCCTCCATATTTACAGTGACAGTCTCCGCGGATGTCTGGTCGGATTCTTTGAGAGCTTCTGCATATACGGGTTCAAGGGCCATGCCACAATCAGGTGCCTTACCTGGCTTGTCTGAGCGGTACGAGGGATGCATTGGATCTCGGTAATACAGAACTTTGGATGGTGCTGCGGGTTTTTCGTGCGTGAGACCCGGAGGGTGTGTTCTGCCAAACCAAAATGCCATGAGGGCAACCAAAGTGACGCCTATGATCTTTATTGACGACTTCAACGCAGAGGAACTCATGCATGACCTCATATTCATTTGGCTGCAACTTTTGAAAACGACTTTAGGAGCTTGTTGAAATACTCAATGCAGGTCAGACTGGATCCTAAAACAGGGGATGCTAAAGCTTCGCCGATCGGGAACCAATCGCTCCTCGGGCATTCTCGCGCGACTAAAGTTTGGTCCAAACCGGCGCGACGGTCTTTTTCAACAAGCTCCTAGATTCAAGCAAATTCAAATGATGGCATGGAGCGAATTACTCCATGCCATCACTTTGAGGTTAGTTACCGATCAGATTTATTTGTGGGGAGCCCGCCGGTGCCACGGTGGTTATCGTTAAGGTTGCAGACTTAGGTCCTG
>JAYVDT010000545.1:0-9449 GCA_043749265.1 Rhodanobacteraceae bacterium
CTGACCAGCAACGCAAAACCCAGCCTGCGAACTGTAACTTTTTGCTGCCAAAACACATCATTGACATGGCGCAAAAAATATTGCCGCTCGTGCTGTTCTATTTCGCGTTGCTCCATTGCCTCAAGGCACAGCTTTCCGGTGGCAGCGCGCTCAGCAAGTCGCATCTTCGAGGCTTGACGCAAAACCAGGTCGATACGACGACCGCAAGCGCAGTTAACTTCAACGGAGTCGCGTCGCCTACCAGTCATAAGTACCTGTTGGAGACTGTGGATAAGGTGGCCCAGCGGTATGCGACCAACGCTCCATCATGTGCAGGGCGATCACATTCTCCGCGTTGAAGAGGCGCCAGACGCCGAAGCGTCTTCTACAAATTGAGCTAAAGGTCAAGAAGTTGTCGAATGTTGAGCGGACTGTCGGATGACGTTCCCTTCGGCAAACCCGGTCCTATTAGCAGCGCCTGCGACGAGCCCCGCTGCCACACCAGAAAGCGAAGCTGTTCGCTGCCGCTCAAACGGCTAAGGTTGATCCATGTGTAGTAAGCGCCCATCTGAGAGTCAATCAGAGATCCTTTCGGATCCGACTCGCTGGCAAATCCTGGCGTGAGCATCTGGTCCATTCCCCCAGCACTCTGCCTGGGTCTGAAACGCACCAGCAAAGTCTCCGGCTCGGCCCGCCGGATGCACTCGCGAGCAGCCCATTGAGTAAATGTTGTTGAAAAGATCTGCGTGCCGGAACCTTCGGTTAGAACAGACAGCTTGAAGTGATTGAGGATGCTCTCATCTCCTCTCTCCGGCAGACCAACGTCAGAAGGCTTCATGCGAGCAAGGGCCGAACGCAGTTCTTCCGGGCCCATCGTTCCTGAACCGATACCGCGCTGAATGACGTTCAACAATTTCTTGCGAGCGTCTCCAATCTCGTCGTAGGAGACAGGCACTAATCCCTTACCATCATTCGCGACGCCGCCGTCGATGTACCAATGCTTGAAGCTTGTATCGAATCCAGGTGTGTTGGACTTCACTCGCAAAGAGGCATATTCCAGCAGCGCCGGCCAGCCATCCGTTTGTTTGATGGCCGTGAACGTAACCCCGTACTGACTCAATCGAGCGAACAAAGGTTTCAGAATCATCGGCCCACCGGGGTCATAAACGACGATGCCAAGCCGCGCAACTCCGGGTAGCGGCGCGGGTACTGCATTGTCTATCTGCCGTTGATAGCTCGTGGCGAACGCCCGAAAAGCGTCCATGTTGTGCGTGCTCCACAATGAAGCTGTAAGCGTGTCGATGAAGGACCCCGGGTCATCGACCCATTCAATTGCCTCCAACTCCGGAGCATAGGCAATAGCCCGAAGGTCAGTGAAGAATTCGTTGCGTTTCGGCACGCTCAATTTGCCCAGAAAGGTCACCTGTCGGAGCAGCGCATCGCGCTCCGCAGGAAAACGCCAGTCGTACGTAGAAATTTCACGCAGAAGAATCGCTGCAAACACGAGCGGCAGGCTCTGCAGGAGCGAAAGTTGCGACACCGCAAACGTACGCGCTTGCGGTGGATAGTTAGCGAAGGAAGTCGGTAACAGCTGAGCAGGGGTCATGCTCAAAGAACCTCTACCAACGACTTCCCTTGCGCAAACTGAGGAGAGAAGTTGAGCAACTTGCCCAGTGTCGGCACAAGATCCAGCGAGTCAACGGGCCTGTCAACAACCGCGCCTTCGCGAACACCCGGTCCGAGGGCCAGCAGCCATGTAGTTCGGGAAAGGGCGTCTCCGGTGCGATGGTGTTGAAATCCGTTCCCTGCTGGATCTGTATCGGAGTCGCGACCGAAGTCCGGCAGGATAAGCAGGGTTGTCCGCCCTTTGTACTCTGGCGAGCTCTCAATCGCCGTCCATATCTCGGCGCAAAGACGGTCAGTGCGCTGAATGCCCTGCAGATACAAAGAGAACGCTCCACTGTGAGCGATGTCGATATCGTGAAGCGTAATCCACAACAGGCTCGGCGCAAGCTGATCCATCAGCCTGCGTGCAATGTAAACGGAAAGCTCGTCCGGGCTGGTCAGATTGCGGGCATGTGCCTTGAAGTCTGCAAGAGAAAGCCGCAGCAGGTCCGCTGTGCTTGCAGGGTCCACGGCCCCAGCAGGAAGCTCAGGGGCGAACAGGGGGGTCTCATAGTTGTCATTCAATAGATGTTTGAAATCCGGGTCACCCGCCTTTGAAAGCGATGCTGCCAGGAGCCGTTTCGGCAACACAACTTCTGCTGCGAATTGAGGGCCGTAACCGTTGCGTGAGCTTCCTCCGATTCGATTGAAGCCGTTACTCGGAGCTACGACCCACGCATCATGTGCGGGGCGTTTTCCATCACGGCGGAAGTACTCAAACACGGTGGGGTTCGTTGGAGCGACCGCGGCGAAGTTGTTCAATGTCTCATAGACGCCCGTTGCCAGCGACGCCGTGGCAACATAGTGACCTAGAATGCCGTGATTCACGACCTGGGTGTAGAAGGTTCCTCGGGGAATCAACTCCCTAAGCATGAATGGAATGTTTTCCTGACCTTCCGGAGCAAAGGTTTCTTCGTCTCTAGCGCCACCGCCAAACGTTACAACGACGACCTTAGGCCGCTTGGGCGCTTGCATCGCGCGTAAAGGCGAGAAGCCCAGCAAAGCAGCCGCAGAGGCGCTCCCCGCTGCGAAGCGCAAAAAATCCCTTCGGTTCAAGGACAGCCTGAGCGCGGTCTCGCGCAGACTGTCAGCCGGAAACATGCCTAAGCGGGAGTGAGTACGAATTGCATCACCTCCTGCATCCGTGTGTTGAGCGCTGCCTTGGCCTTCTCGGACCAGCTTTTATAGAGTACGGTCTGAGCTTGTGCATCTTCTCTCCGACCCAGATGCGCATAAGCCCTAGACAATCTATAGTGCGCCTCTGGGGATTCCGCGTTGATTGCAACCGCGCGCTCTAAAGACGTTGCACTGTCGGCCCATTTGAGTTCCACCTGCTGTAGCATTCCCATGCGCAGCCAGGCTTCGCCATAGTCCGGATTACGATCAATCGCACTTTTGAGCAAGGCCTCCGCCTTATCGAGATTATGTTGGTCTCCCGGTGCGTGCAGTAGAGCAATCGCAGCGTAAGTCGTCATGACGGCATTCCCCGGGTGTCGCTGCGCGAACTCATACACTGCATTGCAGCCAATGTTCTCACCATCAGAGAGTGCACCACAACTGTGCCCGAGAAGATCAGCGATCGCGGCGTTATCGGGATCGGCATTAAGTAAGTCTGAGAAAATTTCTACAGCCTGTTTGTAGTCTCCTTTGCCGTAATAGGCAATACCAGATGCGAGACGAAAACGCGTGGCACTCTCAGGAACTAGCTGCTTACTGGAGTCGGCCACTTTGATGGCCTCCGCCCAGTTCCAGTGGCGCAGCAGTTCCACGGTTAACGCGTAAAGGTTAACCTCTGATGGGTTCTGGTGAGCGGCTGCTTCGAAACGCGTAAGTGCCTCCTCAAAATTCCCAGCCTTCTCGTTTGCGTCGCCTGCCAGAGCATTCACCTGGTCCGTAGTTTTCGCTGCAGGGAGCGCGCTCAACACCTTAGCTGCTTCGGCTACTGAACCACTGGTGTAGAGGGCCAAGGCGAGGTTATATCGAATTTCATCATTGTCGGGTGCATTTGCGGATGCAGCTCGAAAGGCCTGAGCCGCCGGCCCAGGTTGGTGAGAAAGCATCAACGCCTGGCCGAGGTTGTTTTGGGTTCCTGCGCTCCCTGCATCTAAAAGAGCCGCTCGCTGCAATTCTCGAAGCGCGTCTGGAACGCGAGAGAGCTTGAGGTATGCGGCACCAAGGTTCCCAATTGCTAGGGCATGTCGGGGTGCAAGCTCCGCGGCATGCTGAAGCAAGGGGAGCGCACGAGGAAGATCGTTTGCCTCCGCGTACAGACTGCCTAGAGCTTCTGCAGCCTCGTAATTATCCGGATATCGATGGTAGAGATCTTGAAGAAGAGGCTCCGCCGTGGATGCGTCTCCCGCGTCATAGGCATCCAGTGCGCGGTGCAGTAAGTGCAAGTCACGACCCGGGATCGTCTGAGAATGCAACGAACGCGTTTGATGTTGAGCGAGGACACCCTGAGAAACAGAGAGTCCTGCCACAAGCAGCGCAAAACGAAGTTGGCGAAGAGGATGAATCATGGACTTTCCTGCCGTGGGCGGCCGCTGCTGGAGCGACCGCCCGCTGACGCAGAGTATACGTTGCTTAGTAGCGATACTTCAAAGCGAACTGGAAGAAGCGTGAAGCTGGCGTATTGGATTGGAAGTTGCGCAGCCCACTGATTTGACCTCCTGTTGAGGAAATACTCCTGTTGTTCGGATTCCCATATGCAGGTGTATTCAAGAGGTTGAACACGTCAGCACGGAACTGTAGCGCCGATTCCCGTATTACGTGGAAGTCTTTGAACAGTGACATATTCACCTGGTCGTAACCTGGCCCGGTGGTCTGGCCACGGGGATTGCCAAGGTAAGCAGCCGCCTTCTGCCCTGAGATAGTATTCGGAATCTTGGTTTTGCCGTCCGGATAGAACTGATTGGTGTATCCCAGCGCCCCAGTGTCTCCCTGCGGATTAGCGAATGCGCAAGGGTTATACCAGTTTTGAATCGTCCTGACCTTTGCCGGGCACTGGATCCCTGGGTTGGTTGAGTTTGGCGACCCGCCGCCTTTGAACGGATCTCCAATCTTGATACCGTTAACCCCGGCACCGTTGAACGTTGTTAAGCCATTGGTTCCGATGGTTATCGGTTGGCCAGTCTGGGCCTGAAAGACGAGACTGGTTGAGAAGCCTCCAATAAGGTAGTCCAACGCGCGGTTGTTATTGACATACTTGCGTCCATGTCCGAAGGGAAGTTCAGCGTTCCCATTGAACGTGACGCGGTGCCGTGTATCGAAAGGAGAGCTGCCATAATCAGCACCCAACCCAAGAATGTTCAGGCTGCGGTATCCACCGTCGCTGTTGCTCCCCAGCGGGGTGGGCGCATCATCAAGCGAGTGGGAATAGGTATAGGTTGCGAGGAAACTCAACCCGCGAGCCATTCTCTTTTCAAGCTTCGTTTGCAATGAGTTGTAGTTGCCTGATCCGTCATATGCGGTATAGGTGATGCCACCGAAGTGTGGATAGGGTTGAAAAGGCCGAACCGTGTCGCCATTTGCGTCCTTGTAGCCAGAAAAAGAGCGGGGCGTAAGCACGACCTGACCGTTCGGATCTGGGAACGACTGAAGATGCCTTGAGACGGCTCCGACATATCCCGCCGAAGCAACCATCGTGTTGGTCAGCCCATATTCAACTGTTAGATTGAACTGCTCGGAGTAAGGGGTGCGGACATTTGCCTCGCTGCCTCTTAGACCAGGCTGGCTGGCTGAAGCAAGTAACCCTATTGCAAGAGCGTCCGTGAAACCTTTCTCCAGGGTGAAACCGTTGTTGGCGCATGCTCCGCCCACATTGCAACCGCCGCTGGAATTGAAGTTCGAATCGAACTCGAAAGGAAAGTTTTCACCCAGATTCGGATAATACCCTGTGCTCTCAAGCCCGCCGAAGAAGATTCCATACCCCCCACGCAGGACAGCTTTTTCGCTAACTTTGAAGGCAAACCCGACACGCGGCGCCACATTTGTCTTTTGCTGATTCACGAGATAACGATTGTTACTATATTGAACCGAGATGTGATCCTCAGCAAGCAGCTGCAGGAAGTGTGCCGGAATCGCAATCCCCTGCTTGCTTATTGGGATCGCGTAGATACCCGTGCTAGCACCTGCGGTGGGTCCGCTAGTCGGGATGAATGCGGCTTGGTTGTCATGACGTTCGAGATACGGAGTGGAATAGTCATATCTTGCGCCGTAGTTAAGCGTCAGGCGATGACTGACTTTCCAATCATCCTGTGCGTAAAACGATCGGTTGAAACGTACATCGTCTGACGTAAATACGTTGGAAATTGCTGCATTATTCATATTGTTAGTCAGGAAGTCAGCGACACCATAACCGGTATCTGCCTTTCCGCCCAGACTGGTGAATTGGCCGTTGTAGTTGTAGGTGCCACGAGGCTGCGTGGGCTGGGACGTTGAGAAGCGCAGCCGCTGGATACTCACACCTGCTTTCAGCGTGTGGTTCCCTGCGACCTTGGTCACGTTGTCCAGAATCTGGTAAACGTTCTCGTACTCGTTGGTCGCGTAAAACTGCGGCGATCCAAAACTGGATATGCCGCCAACGTTAAAGTAGGGGATGCCGCCATTGTTTGATGCGAACGGGATACCGCCTAGGCCGAGACTCGGTGCGAGAGTTTTGTTGTTCGCATTCTCATGTAGACCTGCGTAGTGGCCATAGTTGTAGCCAAACCGGAATTCATTCGTTAGCGTTGGAGCGAAAATGTGAGTCTCGCTTCCGGCAAAATTCTCTCCGAGTAAAGCAATTTGACCTGTGTCACCAAACCCGCCACCGTCAAGCACCGGTCCGAAAGGAGCAACGTGTGTAATCGGCTGATGATTATAGCTAAAGCGCCCGAATGCCTGGTCCTTGGCACTCGCGTTCCAGTCGGCGCGGGTGTCCCACTGAAAGGTGTTGTTTATCGTGTTGTTCTGGCTAGTGAAGTTGTTGTAAGTCTGTCCCGCAAGTCCAGTGTTCGGGTTCGGAAAAAGACTCAGCAGCTTCAACGCGACAGGATCAAGCGCGACCCCGGGCTGTAGGTCTAGTCGATTTCCAGGGACGATCGTCGTGCCATTTGCAGATGGGTTTGGTTGATACAACTGAACAATATTGCCGCTCACTAGGCTGGGACTCAATAATTCGCTGAAGTTTCCAGTTCGCATGAGGGTCGTCGGCACCGTGAGACCGGAATGAGTTTCACCAAAAACGATGCGATTTGCTTCTAAGTCGCCAAAGAAGAACAGCTTATCCCGAAAAATAGGAAAGCCCAGGGTTGCGCCAAATTGATTTTGGCGATACTTGGCAATGGGACTCGTCCCCTGAAAGTACTCCCGCACATCGAACGCATCATTGCGGATGTACTCCCAGAGCGCACCGTGAATCTTGTTGGTGCCCGAACGGATGCTCGCGTTCACAACAGCGCCGGCAGAGTGACCGAACTCGGAGCTATAGGAACCTGTCTGAACCTTGAACTCGGCTAGAGCATCCGGCGGAGGTCGGACAACGTAGCTTGCACCATTAAAAAAGTCGACAACGTTTACGTTGTTGTCCACGCCGTCCATAATGTAGTTGTTCTGCTCTGCACGTTGACCATTGGCATTGAAGTCGCCGCCGTTTTGGCCGCGAGCGCCATTAGAGGGTGCAACGCCCGCCGTCAATTGAGCGATGAAGACCCAATTACGACCGTTCAGCGGAGTGTCGTTGATGGTCTGCGCTTCGATGACTTGACCAGTCGACCCCTCTTCGGTCTGCAGCAGAGGAGGGGCTGCGGTTACAGTCACAATCTGGGTTTCGCTACCTGGGTTCAAAGAAAGGTTTGCCGCAATGCGATCCTGCACGTGCAGCGTGACGTTCTCCTGCACTGTCGAGGAGAAACCCGGAGCAGAAGCCTCTACCTTGTAGGAGCCGATCTTGACTGGAGAGAAGACATAATTGCCGCTCCCGTCGGTGGCGGAACGGAGGACCAGTCCCGTATCTGTGTTCGTCAGCGTTATCTTTGCATTCGGGATAGCCGCGCCCGTTGAATCCGTTACGAGCCCAGTAATTGCACCCTGGTCAACTTGGCCATAAGCCTGCGTGAACCCAAATGTTAGGACGAGTAAAAACGAAACACATCGGATAAGCTTCGAAAAATTTAAAAACATTGCGACTCCTCCAGAATCAGTCATGCGAAGTAAAGCGAAGGGCTTTTCACAGCCAACAATCGTAGATCATGTAATCGTTTGCAAATCTAATAAGCAGTCGCGGCCTTGTCAAGCTTTTTGTCGCACCCAACTTTAGATTGGCGCACATTTTTTAATGGAGACAAATATGACCCCTCAGCACTTGCCGAGGCTTGGTCGCCCGATCTCGATCAGCAACAGAACTGGACACGCTGACCAGAGCGCTGTCTGCCGTCGACCATCGATCTACACGCGTTCTGGCGTCGAGGCGCTAAGCCTGAACTCCACAACCTTAGTCCCCAAGACAGGGTGCACGGCTCGCAAGCGCACAATACCGGGCTCATCCTGCGCACGGATCCAGATTGCCCCTGTACCGCCGACCAAAGCGAAAGGACTATCTCCAATGATCTTGGCGGGGCCCTCAAGTTGGAATTGGATGGCGTCGGTGGCAAATGGTCGGACCCGACCAAACTCATCCGCTACGCGTAGCACCACACGCGTGGTGTCAGCACCATCTGCGACAAGTTCGGAATCATCTGGGAGCACCATGAATTGCTGGTCAACTCCCTTTCCGGAGTAGCTCTTTGAAATGACCTTTTTGCCCGCGATAAAACCATCGATCCGCAGATCACCCCATTTGCGCAGTTGTTCCCCTAACATGATGTCGAAGGGCGGAAACTTGAGATTGGGAAATTGCTTGCGGTCAGCATCACCCTCTCCAACAAGCCGAAATCCGTCCCCAGCATCCACAAATAACTTCAGGTGATCGCAGTTTGAGCAAATCATCGCGTTTGTAAATCCTATCGATTCGTCGTTTCGAGCCCAGTGAAAGGCGGGTTCGAGCACAATCTCTTCGGATGGCTCGCACATCGATTTGTAAAACCCGGACGCCGATTTAGGCGTGCGGAAGACGTCCATCACGCCGTGATAGCAGATGCGGTCTCCCGAACCAAAATTATCATGCGTGTTGTAGTCAAAGGCGCACCAACCGATGCCTCCGGCGTACTGCGCATCTGAAGCTAACGTGTCGTGGATTCTCGCGTGACGTACGACGAACTCTTGTAAACGTTCTTTGGAATCGATCGTCTTCGTTGGAAAAGTATGGCCAACGAATTCAGTGTTCAGATAGCGTGGGTGGTTGGGTTTTTTTAGTGGCCAACCGAAATCATTCATCGTAAAGACATCCTCAAGAAACTCGGATTCCTGAAAATAACGAATACCACCTGTTTGGCGACCTCTATCGAGTCCGTGTGCCAGTGCATTGGTCCTGGCATAAAAATCATGGTTATCTCTGGACTCGTTAATCCGTACGCCCCAGAGAACAACAGAAGGATGATTCCAGTCTCTTCGTATCATGCGACGGACATTATCGACCGCGATGTCCTGCCAAGGCTTCGGACCAATGTACTGCCAACCTGGAATCTCCTCCAGTACCAGCAGACCGATCTCATCGCAGCAGTCCAGAAAGTGACGTGACTGGGGATAGTGGGAAGTGCGCACAATATTGCAGTGCAAGTCATGGCGGAGAATCTTGGCGTCCTGACGCTGCACCCGTGCGGGCATGGCCTGACCGACATAGGGAAAGGTCTGGTGGCGGTCCAACCCATGTAACTTTACGATCTTGC
>JAYVDT010000546.1:0-2842 GCA_043749265.1 Rhodanobacteraceae bacterium
GGGGCTAATCCAGACGAAGTGGGAGCGAGCTTTCCAGGGTTAGGCTACGATGGCCCAACCGACGTAGCAGTCGCGATGTTCACGTTTCCTAATGAAGAAAGTTACCGGCTCTATCGCAAAGAGGTTGCAACTGCCGCGGAATGCCTAACGGCCTCTGCTCTGGTGCGAGATTCTGGCTGCTTCACACGAGACGAACGCCTTTTCCTTCAGCCGCTCACGAGGGCATGAAGTACTCAGCGAAGCGACAGGTGATAACTTCCGACAAACGCGTTCCAGCCTGGATCATTTCCGACAATGCGACTTCCAGAGACGAACTTCGACTTTATGCTGATCGGGAGGAAAAAGGTTTGCGTAAAGAAGCAGTGAGTGTATAGTCACTCATATGGCGAGGCGGAAAGCTGTACTGTCCACATCCGAAGCGCGACGCGAGGCCGTCATCCAGGCCGCGATGATCGTTTTCGCCACCAATGGGTATCTGGGCACACCGGTAACGGATGTCGCCAAAAGAGCCAAAATTTCGACGGCTTATGTCTTCAAACTCTTTCCCAGCAAGCAGGAACTCTTTGTAGCTGCCCTGGAGCGTTGCTTTGAGGTCATTCTTGCAGCTTTGGCCAAGGGGGCAGAGGAGAGTGCAGACCAGACTCCAGAGCCCCTTCTGTTCGCTATGGGAGGGGCTTATGCCGCATTGATCGCTGAACGCAAGTTGCTCTTGCTGCAGATTCACGCGCAATCTGCAGCTAGTGTCCCGGAGATCGCGAGAGCTTTCCGCCGAGGACTCGCTTCCATCGTCAGTTATGTGAAAGCCCGTACCAACGCCTCAGATGATTTGGTGCAAAGATTTATGGCGTACGGCCAGCTTTGTCACCTTATTACAACCACCGGGCTGGATGTGGACAAGAGCTCCTGGGCTCAGATCCTCACTGCCGGGTTTAGACACGTGTAATCGTTGCTTCCAACAGTGAGTAATCAATCACACACAACTTTTAAAGAAGGGATCCTTCTATGAACTTGAACACACATATGATTTTAACGTCCATTATCGCCACCGAGATTGTCCTACCCGGGACGGTGGAACCGTCGGGGCTCGTGACCCGGCAACGCTCGCTTCCGGCGATTCGTCCGGGTGAAGCCCTCGTTCAGATGGAGGCCACGGGTATCTCCTTCGCCGAACAAGCCATGCGCCGGGGTCTGTACCCTGGTCAGCCCGCGTTTCCTTTTGTGCCAGGGTACGATCTGGTCGGGAGAATCGTTGCCGTCGGGGAAAGCGTATCAGGAAAGCGCATGGGAACCCGAGTGGCCGCTGTAACCAAAGTTGGTGGCTGGGCGAGTCACGTGATGGTCCCGGCCCGCAGCCTGGTGGCCGTTCCCGATGGGGTCACGGCCGTGCAGGCTGAGACCGTACTGGTGAATGGGGTTACAGCTTGGCAGATGTTGTTCCGGGAAGTCGAAGCCAAAGCGGGGCAGACGATCCTGGTGCATGGAGCCAACGGTGGGGTCGGCACGGTTCTGTGTCAACTCGGCCGACACTTTGGAGTCCGGGTGATTGGAACCGCGTCTCCTCGCCATCACGATGCCTTACGTGCCATGGGCGTGGAGCCAGTCGACTACAACGCGCTCGATCTCCCAGAGCAAATCCGCGCTCTGGCTCCAAGCGGGGTCGATGCGGCCTTCGATCACCTCGGGCTCGAAAGCGCCCGGATGTCTTACCGCCTGCTGAACCGTAGCGGATCGCTGGTAGTGTACGGCAACGCTTCAGCCTTGGGCCAGAAGACATCCATGGCGCGTGTGTTCCTCCGCCTCATGGGGCAGTTGCTCCTTTGGAAGTTGTGGCCCAGAGGTCACTATGTCACGTTCTATAACTTCTGGGCGGGTCGTCTGCTTCGTCCTTCGGCGTTCCGCGACAGGCTGAAACAGGATTTGGCAGCTCTCTTCGAACTGCTGCAGACAGGAGCGATCGATCCGACGGTAGCAGCGACATTTCCTCTCGCGGATGTCAGGACCGCCATGTCGCTGGCGGAATCGCGCACCGTGCGAGGCAAGGTCGTCCTCGTTTCTTGACGCGGCCGTTTTAGGACCAGAGGCTTACCACAACAGAACCAGGAGAAAACACATGCGTGTCGTCGTTTTAGGAGCCACTGGTCGCACAGGGAGGCAAGTGGTGGAACGGGCTCTTCCAAGAGGCCACAGCGTGACGGCGGTCGTCCGCGGTGCCTCGATAAAAGAAGCAGAAGGCCTTCGCGTCGTGGTTGCAGACCCCTGCAACACGGAGGATCTGGTAACGATTCTCGCGGGCCAGGATGCGGTGATCTCGTGCCTTGGGCAGCGACCGAGCGGAAGTCCATGGTTCGTACGGGACGCCGCAAAAGCCATGCAGAAGGCAAAGGTTCGGCGCTACTTGATTGTTTCCGGGGCTTTGCTATATGCGAGTCTCAATCCTGTGGTTCTACTTCTGAAGCGCGTTATGGCACAAAAACTGGTGGACGCTCACGCCACAGAGAACCTGATCTGCGCAGCCGATCTGGACTGGACTATCGTGCGCCCTCCGCACTTGCGTCAAGGAAATGCCAGTAAGGGATACAGGATCGAAGCCGGTCCTCGCCCGCGCCTGACCTGGGGCTTGCAGTTTCGCGATCTGGCCGAAAGCCTGCTCGATCTAGCCGAAGGAGACGACTTTAATCGCCAAGTGGTTGGAGTAGCCTCACGTTGAGAGTCCCAAGTCCTTTGGGGGGCAAGATAAAGCCGACAAACGTTAGGACTCTATCAGGGCTGCCCCGCGCACGAAGCTGAGAGTTGCTGAGCAGTCTCTCGGGGCAGTTTTGATAGGGTCGTTTGAAGGAAGCCG
>JAYVDT010000547.1:0-2830 GCA_043749265.1 Rhodanobacteraceae bacterium
CATCATCCAGCGGCGCGGTATGAGCACGAAGCCTCGTTTCGCAACAAGATGCTGCGGGTGATGCAGATCCGGATTCGCATCTTTGACAAACATCCGGGTGCGCCCTGCGCTTTTCAGATTTCCGATTCAAGCCTCCTTCGTAGACCGTTATATCCGCCGTGTCGTCGGACTGGTTAGCCTCCGGTTCCGGAGTACCGGAGGCCTTTTCCGCTGGGAGCTGCTGGTGGCAGATTGCGAAGGGGTCAGCCGCGAAGAGGTCGATGATGTGACTGCTGGTGGTATTCGCCGGGAAGGGATTCCCTGCACCCAGCCGCAGAGTGGGCAGGCCGCCTGGCCTAGACCCACCGCGCGGCTGACCTCGCTGTCGGTGAGGTAGAACTCCGGGGGTAGACGGAGGCGTCGAGGCCGTAGTACCCGATGCGGGTGAACCAGAACGAGTCAGAGGGGCGGAATGGTGGCGGAGGGGGTCATGTAGGCTTTATTCTTCTCCTGGGGAAATACCTTCCTTACTGCCCAGGTATGTAGTAGGGTGCAAAGATTTTTGTTTTGTGTTGCACCCGCTCGCTCTCGATTCGTGTGCGAAACCCCGCATTTCTCAAACACGCGGGGCTTAAAACCGCACTGCGACTTTACGAACGACGAGCCTTGCAAGCATTCTCCGCACACGCGGGGCTGGACCGTACGGTGAGGCGCTCGCGAGTTCTGTGAAACTTCGCCGAGCCGAAAGCAAAACATCTGGTGAGTCACCGATCTGTGCTGTCCTCGGTAGGTTTTAGGGGAGGGAACAGGACATGTTCGAAGTCGTAGCCGGTCATAAAGAGGGTTATCTGTTATCGCATGCCACCGTGCGTTTCGCTCTGGATCGGATCCGTAGTAACGAGTAGAAGTGTCGGATTCGCGAAGTCGGCCTCAACTGCACCTGCCCAAGGTGTTGGTCTGCCAGCTTGACAAACCGAACACTCTGCGTATCGCTGATATCTGCTACTCGATCTCGGTCATTGGAGTGCATCTGTACTGCGGCGTTGAGGGAAAGATTCTGGTCTCTCTGCAAGGAGGAACACTTGATTAGTAATCTTCTGGGCGGTATGCAAGCCCCGAGGAATTATGTATGACGCATTGGAAAATTACGACCCTTTCTGGCGACCGTTGGCCGACCTGCTAGAGGCGTACGCGGCAGATTGGCTTGCACAGCTGTCAGGGTACTGCTCGAACATGATGGAGTAGCAACATCCAAACGTTGTGTCCACGTTCAAGTAAATTGTTTCTTGAAGATTTGGGAATGGTGGAGGCGGTGGGGGTCGAACCGCAACCTCTCCAATCGAATCAGTAACTTGCTGATTTTGGTAGGCGTTCATCCCGCTCATTCCGCTGCTTCCGCATATCCGTGACACAAATTTGACACAAATTGTCGACGCTGGGTTCTTGATTGCCGATGTCCCAAAGCCGAGCGCCCCCCCGCCCGGCTTCCTTGCGTTTTCAAAGTACGTTGTCTTCCGAGAGAACGCGAAGTCAAGGACCGCTCTTACTTGCTCCAACGGGACCTCGAACATATCAGCGAGCGACTCCGGTGTCTCGCCGTCCTCGTAGTTCTCCACAATTGAATCCGCGAATACGCGGGAGTGTTTTAGGACAGGTGCACCACTGACCCTACCTGGCACTTGCTCGACCTCGTTGCAACCCGACCAGTCCAATGCGACCCCCGGACAAACGAGAAATTACCACAGATTGCGGGCCGCAGGAACTCCAACGCCTTCTGCGTTCCATCGAGTAAGAGGGCGGCGGAAGACTGCTTCGGCATGTAGAAGTCGCACTTGGCACAGGCCATGAGATGCGGACACTGGCTCGAAGAAATCATAAGTGCAATAGCCATGGCCGAGATCATAGAACTTCCATGTGTCTGTGGGAGCAATCCCTGAACGGACTGCATCCTGATCGATCAGGACCTCGATTGCTCGCAGATTACGAGCAAAGTATCCAGCATCGGCATAGGACTTGGCTATCTTGAGAGGCGTAATCTTCGCATAATGCTGGGTTGCTGACGGACTTGCGTGACCGAGCCACTGCTGCAGTTCAAATAGGGTCATCGGCTCCTTCGCGTTGAAGAGCTGCAAAGCGATGGTGGAACGTGCCCGATGCGTAGTAATGTTGCCGCGCACATCGGCTAGCGGTACGCCGGCCTTTGCACAGAGCGCGGGGATGAGGGTGTTGTTCAAATAAGACTTGCCAACGCCTGAGAGCCGGACCATGAAGAGAAAGTCCACAAACTCTCCGGTCTTCCAGTCTGGGCGCTTGGCACCCTGCGGACGCACCTTCTCCTAGGCTGCGATAGCTTCTCCAACGATATGATCCACCGGCTTCGTAAAGGCTGTTGCGGTCTTGTTGACTGGAACATCGAGCAGACAGACCCGATCGGCGGGGAGGATGTGGCCCGTGCCAGGGGCAGTTACTGCATCGCGCTGCGAGCGGATGCAGCTGACCCGCAGCCTGAGAATCTCGTTGTTGCGAAGTCCGGCGAAAAGCCAGGTCGTCGCGAGTGCCCTGCGCAACTCGATGGGTAGCTGTTGGGTCGAAAGTTCCCCCGATGGGCCGGGCCACGACGTGGAAGATCGTAGGGAACAAGGTTGAGACCGGCCCAGACGAGCTTGGTTCAGACATCGTCGGCAATGATCCGCGGGTTGGGACCGATCAGAGCGACCAAGCTCTTCGGCGTGGTCAGATGCCGCATGGGATCAAACCGTCGCGGAATCAACTCCCACTCCTGAAGATCACGAAAGAAGATCCACAGCGTGGAGATGCGGCTCGCACGAGTACTTGGGGCGAGTATCTTGCC
>JAYVDT010000548.1:0-2821 GCA_043749265.1 Rhodanobacteraceae bacterium
AGATTTTCAGCGGCCAGGTCACGCGAGCGGCCCAGCGAAGCCACCTGATTGCGGGCTACTTCAGTCTGGCGGTAAAACGAGCGGACATTCGCCTCCAGATCACGCTCGGCAAAGCCGGCCTTGCTCTCGGCAAGATGAACATTCGTCTCTGCCTGGCGCACCTTGCTGCGCGTCGCACCCCAGTTCCACAACGGAATATCAAGCGTTACATCGGCTGCATATCCAAGGTTTTGCCGTGATGAAATGACCCTGTTCTGTTGCGTGCTCTTGGTCGCCCCGTAGACGTTGTTCGCCGAGGCCTGCAACTGGTTCGCATCGATGCCGTAGTAGAAGTTGAAGGCCAGCGACGGTAGATAGGCATAGCGGGCGACCGTGGCTGCCGCATGCGCCTCCGCGATGCCGGCCTGTGCCTCCCGAAGGTTCGGGTTGCCCTGCTTCCCGGCTGCCTTCACTTCTTCCAAATTTGACAGGGCGGGTAGGTTGTCGAGATTGGCATCCACTGTGAATGCATCGTCCAGATGGGCAGACAAAAGGACAGCCAAGGCCAAGTGAGCTTGCTCGGCGGCAAGCTTCGCGTTTTCCAGATCGCGCACCCGCTGCTCCGCCTGCAGTTCGGCCTTGACCACATCCACATGCGAAATAACGCCTGCGATCTCCTGCTTTTCAGTGACGACAACGAAGTCTCTAGCTTCCTGAAGCGACTCCTCGCCAGTCACGATCTTTCGTTGCGCGGTGATCAGGCCGTAATAGCGCTGCACGACCGTGCCAACCAGGCCGCGGCGGGCGACTTCTTCCTGCGCGAGCGCCACCGTCTCCGCAGCTCGCGCCTGTTGCGATTGGCCGCTGCGAACAAGATTGAAAAGGTTCTCGCGGACGATCGCCTGCTCGTTATAAACATGCACGCCATCATTGGCGATGAATACGCCTGAAGGGGTCCCATTACCCTGGGTGTACAGGAACTGGTTGAGCGCATTTACTGTCGGCAGGCGGGCATCTCTCGCCTGAATACGGTTTTCATGGGCAAGTGCAGCGTTGGCCTGAGCGGCTTGAAACTGGGGACTATAAGTGCGGGCCAGACTCAAGGCCTGCTGGAGAGAGATGGTGCGTGTCACGGCTGAGGACGGCACTGCAGTCGGCACACTTTGACTCCGGCTAGGGTTCGAAAAAATCAAGCCACTCATCGCGCAAGCGATGTACACTCCCTGCCTGCGCCTGCTTCTGAATGTTATGGAATGAGTAGCTCTCTTACTCCTAAACGGGCGAGCGCTGATCGCGCAGACTGCGATTCCACGAATTGCAGATGAACGAAGTGTAATTTCGTGCCGCAAAGAAACCTCCGTTCCCGCATTTGTGATTCGATAGGTTTCAAGATTAAGTTGGGCTTGACGCAACCGGAATAACTACTGAAATCACTGTGCCTTTTCCCACCTCGCTGTCGATCGAGACCGTACCATTCACCTGCAATACCAAAGCCTTGACGATGGATAGACCTAATCCCGCTCCACCGGTTGCACGCGTACGGGAAGCATCCGCTCGATAGAACCGATCGAAGACATAGGGCAAGGCTCCTGGCGAAATCCCGCAGCCTTCGTCAATCACGTCCAAAAAACAGAACTGATCTGCAGTGCGAATACGTACAGTAATCTTCTTGTCGTCATCGCTATAAAGAATGGCGTTCTCTATAAGGTTTACCAGGACAGCAAATAGATTCTCGTCGGACATGGCCACCCAGGTCGCACAATCGACTCCCTCGATGATAAGACTGATCCTCTTCTGTCCGGCAACTGGCCGGAATCGTTCAGCAACCCGAACTACCTGAGCATGAATCTCCGTTGCTACCGCGCCTTCGAACGATGGCTTTCTTTCCATCGATTCGATACGGGCGAGGGCGAGCATGCTGCCTACAAGATCTTGGATGCGATCTGTGTCTTCGAGTGCCCCCTTGAGTTCCGACCTATATTCCGCCGCGCTGCGTTCCGTCTGCAAAGCGAACTGAAGGGTAGACCTCACGATTGCCACAGAGGACTTCATCTCATGCGCTGCATCTCCAAAGAACTGCCGCTCGCGATTGAAAGCGGCATGCAGACGATTCACCAGGTCCGTCAACGCACTCGCTAACGGGCGCAGCTCGCGGAATTGCTCGCTTTCGACAAGTTTGGGCATCATCCAACTGCTCACATCGATCTTTTCTGCGGCGGAAGCGAGTTCGCGGAGTGGCCTGAGGCCACGATTCAGTGCCCAGGTGCTGCCCAGCATAGAGATTGCAAGAAAAGCAAGGCAAGTGCACAGCGCCTCTTCCTCTACGCGCCGTATGTGGGCTTCCACAGGGGCGATTGGAGCGGCGTAGATGAGCGACACCGTTCGAGGTAAGCTTGCCGACTCTGATTCTGAATCAACCAAGGGGAGATTTTTCAGAACAATCATCCGAAACTGTGTGCCTGCAACAGTTGCAGTCACTATGCTGCGTAGCTCTGGCAAAAGGGTAGACCTAGGAGGCCAACCGGGTGAACCGTCGATCTTCTTCCCTCGATCACCCAATACAGAAAAGCGATTGCTTTCAGGAATGGATAGGAACTCGCGATGAAAGACGATGGCGTCCGTGGCTTCTTCAGGTGCCTCCACAAGCGATCGAAGAACTGCCGCTTGCTCTCCCAGGGAAGCGTCAAAAGCAGCATACGACTGGTTGCGCTCATGATGGACTACCAGAAAGGTGGCAAGCGAGGCCCCGATAATTTGGATGACCGCGATGCTAGCGAGCAATCGGCTGCGGATAGATTTGGCCGTCACTTCGGAGCTTCCGCGCACAGCACGTACCCGTGGC
>JAYVDT010000549.1:0-2812 GCA_043749265.1 Rhodanobacteraceae bacterium
CAGAAGCTGGCGATCGATTCGGCAATTATTCGGCAGGAGATAAAGCAAGCGGCGACGCGCAGGCTGGAAAGCGTGCAAACGCATCGGCATGACCCGGCCAGCGAGGCCGAACGCGTGTTGCTGCGCGCCCTGGTGCTGCCGGAGACAGATCCGGCGCGGGCGCGGGCTTCGATTGAATTGCAGCAGCATCCAGAGTGGATTGAAGGGTTGCCGGCGGGACCGCTGCTGGAGGCGCTGGCCAATGGGCCGGTTCCGCAAAATCCGCTGGATGCGGCGCCCGATGATGGAAGCCGCGCGATGCTGGCGCAGGTGCTCGCAAGCCAGATCGATACTGAGACGGTGAGCCAGCAACAGTCGCGCACGCAACCGCAATCCATGGACGAGCAAGTCCAGCACGTGCTCCATTCGCTTGAGCTTCTGCAGCTTGGGCGTCGCCAACGAGAGCTCCGCACAGCTACTGCGGATGCGGAACGACGCGGCGATCAGGCGATGGTTGACCGACTCAATATCGAAAAGATGAAGGTAGACAAGCAACTCCGAGACCAGTCATAAACGGGTGCGGAGTGTAGGTGCCGGGCCGCGCATGACGACCGCGCCTTATTATCAGCGAAGGAGAGACACGCTCGATGAGCATTGACGTGGGCACGCGACGACGACTTACCCTCGCGCTCATCTCTTCTTATCTTTCGCGCGCTGCATCCACGCTCATCCAATTAATCCAGGTGCCGTTCTTTCTGCACTTCTGGTCCGCGCCACTCTATGGCGAATGGATGATTCTGAGCTCGGTGCCCAACTATCTAAGTTTCTCAAGTACCGGCTTTGGCAATGTGGCGGGTAACGAGATGATGATGGCGGAGGCCCGGGGCGATCGGGCGGCGGCGCTGCGAGCGTTTCAATCTTGTTGGTGGCTGATCCTGTTCACACTTGGGCTGGTGGGGTCCGGGCTGGCGCTGGTGCTGAATTTCGTGCCCGTGGCACCGCTTTTGAATGTTCACAATATTTCGGAGTCGGATACGCGATGGATCGTCTTCTATCTGGGGGCGTCCGTCCTGTTCACGCAGGTTGAGACGCTGCTGCAGAGCGCATATCGCTCGATTGGTCGCTACTCCTACGGGTCGACGATCAATACGATGACGACGCTTGCGGCGTTTGCTGCTTCGCTCATTCCTGTGGCCCTCGGTCGCGGGCCGCGGGCCGCCGCGCTGGTGTTTGCCGCAAGCGAGATGGCCGGAACGCTGGTGCTGGCGCTGATGGTGCGACGGCATATTCCGTGGATCCGGTTCGGCTGGCAGCACGCACGGCTTGCGGAGATTCGGCGGCAGGCCGCGCCGGCATTCGCGTTTATGGGGTTTCCTCTGGGTCAGGCGCTTAATCTGCAAGGAACGCTGCAGGCCGTGAGCTACGCGCTGGGGCCGGTGGCGGTCGTGGTCTTCGGGACGACGCGCACGGTCTCACGTGTGGCCATGCAGATGGTGCAGATGATCAACTTTTCGTTTGAGCCTGAGTTTGCGCGGTCTTATGCGCAGCGCGATATTGGGTTGATCCGGACGCTGCATCGGCGAGCATGCCAGATGGCGCTGATCCTGTCGGTGTCGATGGTGATGATCACGATCGCAGCGGGGCCGTTTCTGCTGACCCACTGGACGCACGGAAAGGTACCGCCAAGCCGGCCGCTGCTGTCGATTCTGCTGGGGGTGGTGATCCTGTTTTCGTTGTGGTCGACAAGTTCAGCAATGTTGACGGCGACGAATCAGCACAAGCGATTGGCTGCTGTCTTTATTGGTGCCACGGGCGCGGTCGTGGTGGTGACGTGGTTTATGGCTCATCGCTTTGGGCTTTACGGCGCTGCGGGATCGTTGCTGCTAACCGAGTTGCTGATGAATTTGTATGTTCTTCCGGCTACGCTGAGGATCGCCCACGATACGTTTCCGGGCTTCCTGCGTAGCTTGCTGGACGTTCCGCCCGCGCTTCGTCCAAAGGTGCTGCTCAAGCGGCTACTCCGTAGCAGACCCGTTCTGGAAGTCTGATGAGCGCTTAGCTGTCCTGAATTCAAAGACATAGATGGGTTGTGAGCAGGGTGGGGGTTGGACGGCTACCCGCACCCTGCCGTCGCAGCACCTTGCAGCAATCTGATGGCCGTTCATTCATCAAAATGGTACGAACGTTGTAGTTACTCCCTCTCAAGATGAAGGATGACGTTAGTAACGCACTTTGTTAATTAGATTCTTATATATCTCATTGTATTGGACTTAGAAGAGAGGACCCCATATGGTTACCACATCGGGTTAGCACCTGAAAAAGTTTAGAAACTACCACTTAAGACGTACCCAGAAAGGTCTATACCATGAAGCTCTTCGTCCGCGCATTCGCACTCTCCCTCGTCGTCACCGGTGCCGTTGCTTCCATGAACACGGGCAATGCTGCCACGTCGAACAAGATCATCGCCAAGACCTCCGCAATGCCCATTCCTACCTGCCCCCCGAATGACCCGAACGGCTGCGGCATCGGCGGCTTTAGCAAGTGGTAATAAAGTAAAGATTGTTGGAAAATCGCTAGTGTAATTCCCCTTCGGTACGCTATTCTGTGCCGGAGGGGTTCCCCGTGGGCAATACCAAGCTACTTGAACTGATCACTTATCTTGAACCGCTGGCATGTATCGTGACGCTGCTTGTCATGGTCCTGCGATTTCAGGTAGGAAAATTCAAGTTTCTCGCCGCTTTCCTTGGTGTCCGGGTTCTAGCCACCGCGATGCTCATGCCTCTAATGCATCTGCATAATGGGCACATCAGTATCCCCCTGGCTTATCAAATTT